>JAIFLP010000075.1 GCA_020049015.1 Bacteroidota bacterium
GTAATTTTGAATGGTATTGTAAAGAAAATTGAAAGATGAAGAATTTTGCGTTAATAGGAGCTGCTGGGTTTATAGCGGTAAGGCATTTAAAAGCGATTAAAGAAACAAAAAATAAATTGGTTGCTGCTCTTGATAAAAGCGACAGTGTGGGGATTATGGATTCATATTTCCCTAACGCAGATTTTTTTGTTGAATACGAACGGTTCGACAGGCATATTGAAAGGCTGAAAAAAACGGAGAATAAGATTGATTTTATGAGCATTTGTACTCCGAATTATTTGCATGATGCTCATATACGTTTCGCTTTGCGCAACAATGCCGATGCTATTTGCGAAAAACCCTTGGTGTTGAATCCATGGAATATAGATGCTTTGGCTGAAGTTGAAAAGAATACCGGAAAAAAAATCAATACCATTTTTCAGTTGCGCTTGCATCCAACCATTATAGAATTAAAGAAAAAAATGGATGCCGATAATTCCGGTAAAATCTATGATATTGATTTAACTTACATAACTTCTCGCGGACATTGGTATTTTACCAGTTGGAAAGCACAAGATGAAAAATCAGGGGGGATAGCAACCAATATTGGAGTGCATTTTTATGATATGCTGACCTGGATTTTTGGCGATGTTACTCAAAATATTGTTCATGTTTTAGAGCCCAAAAGAGCTTCGGGCTATTTGGAATTAAAGAAAGCCCGTGTTCGTTGGTATCTGAGCGTTGATTACGAAGCATTACCCCAGGAAGTAAAAGAAAAAGGTCAAAGAACATTCCGCTCGCTAACCATTGAAGGCAAAGAATTTGAATTCAGCGAAGGATTTACCGAATTGCACAATCGTTCGTACGAAGAAATATTAGCTGGCAATGGATTTGGATTGGAAGATGCCCGGAGCAGTACAGAAATTGTACATGCCATCAGACATGCCAGTCCAATAGGACTCATAGGAAATTACCATCCTTTTGCAAAAAAGGAGATTGAATACCATCCGTTTCGTAAAGGGTAAACGGGAAGAAAATACATTCGGTAGAGCTGGTATCGCCGGATATATCTTCTGGATGAGTAAGAATATTGCTCATTTTAGGTTGCATCAAATGTGACTGACTGGGCGAAGCTGTATAAAAGCATTATTGAATTGATATATTATGAACATTCTAATTACAGGTACTGCGGGTTTTATTGGTTTTCATTTGGTAAAACGCCTGATTAACGAAGGCCACCAAATTACGGGTTTAGACATGATTAATGATTATTATGACGTAAACTTGAAATATGCTCGATTGGCAGAAACTGGCATTGTTAGAGAAAGTATTGAATATAATAAAATAGTTCAGAGCAATCGATATCAGAATTACCGTTTTATCCAATTAAAATTAGAAGACAAGGAAGCAATTTTTTCACTTTTTAAATCAGAGAAATTTGATTTGGTCTGCAATTTAGCTGCACAAGCAGGTGTAAGATACAGCTTAACCAATCCAGATACATACATAAGTAGCAATATTAGCGGATTTCTCAATATTTTGGAAGCATGCAGGCATTTTCCAGTGCAACATCTTTGTTATGCCAGCAGTTCCAGTGTATACGGATTAAATGGCTCTCAACCCTTCAGCACAAAACAAACAGTAGAGCATCCCATCAGTTTATATGCCACCAGCAAAAAATGTAACGAGCTTATGGCGCATACCTACAGTCAACTTTTTAATATTCCCACAACAGGTCTGCGTTTCTTTACCGTTTATGGTCCTTGGGGCAGGCCCGATATGGCATTATTTATTTTTACCAAAGCCATTTTAGAAGGCAAAAGCATCGATGTTTATAACAATGGAGATATGCAGCGCGATTTCACTTATGTTGCCGATATAGTAGAAGGTATTCGTCGTGTAATGTTTCGCACTCCAAAAGCCAACAAAAACTGGAATGCCAATGATCCTGACCCCTCAAGCTCAATGGCTCCCTACAAGATATATAATATAGGAAATAATAATCCCGTTAAGCTTATGGATTTTATAGATGCCATTGAAGCAGAAACTGGAAAAAAAGCCATTAAGAATCTGTTGCCGCTACAAATTGGCGATGTACCTGCAACTTGGGCCGATGTTAGCGAGTTAATAAACGATACAGGATTTAAACCCGAAACATCTATTAATCAAGGAATAAAAGAATTTATGGAGTGGTATATTAACTATTATTCCATTAAATAATAAAAGAAAAACATACATTTGCAAAAAATAATATCATGAACATTTATAGAATTATTTTCATCATTTTACTTGCATCACTCACCCTATTAAGTGGGAAAGAAAATATATATGCGCAAAATAATGCCAGTGCCTCTGATATAAAAAATATTAAAGTTGACCAACTGAGCGACCAACAAATAGAAGCGTTTGTTGTTAAAGCCAACCAATCAGGTTTAAGCCCGCAAGCCGCAATACAGCAAGCAAGACTCAGGGGCATGCCCGCTGTAGAAGCAGATAAATTACTATCACGCATTAATAAATTAAAAGTAGTTACAAACAAGCAAAGTGGCGTACAAAAAGAAAGAATGCGAAATGATAATAAAGAAACTAATGACGATTTGTGGGGCACCATAACAGCAAAAACGACTGATAAACCTGAAGGTGAAATTAAGAAACCGGAAGAAAAAGTATTTGGTTTTCAAATTTTCAACACTAAAAATCTCACCTTTGAACCCAGTATGAATATTGCCACACCCAAAAATTATCAGGTGGGTCCGGGTGATGAAATGATCATAGATATTTGGGGTGCATCGGAAGCCACTTACAATCAAAAAATATCTCCCGACGGAAGTATAACCATCCCGAACTTAGGCCCTGTGTATTTAAATGGTCTATCTATTGATGAGGCGAACAACAGAATAAAAAAAGATTTGTCAAAAATCTATGCGGGATTAAGAGGTCCCAATGCCAATACCTTTTGCAAAGTGAGCATTGGTGAACTAAGAAGCATTAAAGTAAGCATTACCGGAGAAGCCTATATGCCCGGAACCTATACCCTCCCCTCTCTTTCAACCGCATTCAACGCCATTTATACCGCAGGAGGTATTTCATTTAATGGTTCATACAGAAATATCAAAGTCATTCGCGATAATAAATCTATTGCTGAAATTGATCTATATGATTTTCTACTGAAAGGAGAGCAAAAAAACAACATCCGTTTGCAAGATCAGGACGTAATCTTTATTTCTACCATTCAAAAAAGAACCGAATTAACAGGTGAAGTAAAGCGTCCCGGTTATTACGAAATGAAAGAAAATGAGAACTTACAACAACTTCTCTATTTTGCCGGAGGGTTTACCGAAAACGCTTACAAAAAACAAATCAATTTGGTAAGAAAAACCGATAGAGAATTAAAAAATATAGATGTAGAAGATGCATTCTATGCTTCTTTTATCGTCCAAAACGGCGATTCAATTTTTGTTTCCCGCATATTAGACCGCTATGAAAACCGCATTGAAATAAAAGGAGCTGTTTACCGACCAGGTAAATACGCCTTATCAAAAGATATAAAATTATCAGATTTATTATCTAGAGCGGAAGGTTTAAAAGGAGATGCTTACAAGGCAAGGGCAGTAATTTATAGACAAAGAGGTGATTTAAGCACAGAAATCATTCCCATAAATTTAAATGATTCATCCTCTCTATCCATTATTTTACAAAGAGAAGATGTGGTAAATATCCCATCGATTTTCGACCTACAGGAAAATTTTACCTTAAGGATTGAAGGAGAAGTAAAAAATCCGGGCTCCTACCCTTTTACTTACAATACCCGCATTGCCGATTTAATAACACAAGCAGGAGGATTACTTGAATCTGCTTCCCGCTCAAATATCGAGATAGCCCGAAGAATAAAAAACAGCGATGCAGAAAAATCAAGTTCAGAAATGGCTCAAGTTTTTCATTTTAATATTGACGAAAACTTACAAATTTCTTCCAATGCAGCATCATTTTATTTAGAACCATTTGATGTTATTTTTATTCGCCGTTCACCCGGTTATGAAAGCCAAAAAATTGTAAAAATTGAAGGAGAAATTAATTTTCCTGGTACCTATAGCATACTGAATAAAGATGAATCCTTATATGATTTAATTCAACGTGCAGGAGGTCTTACTGACGATGCCTATCCGAACGGAGCCAAATTAATCAGAAAACTTTCTGCCAGCGATTATGAAAGGATTAAGACATTGAAGAAATTATCGGCAAAAAGTACCGACTCTATTGAATTAGATTTATCCATTGAAAAAGAACAGGCTATAGGTATCAGATTGGATGAAATACTGAAAGACAAAAATTCTCCCTACAACATGCTTTTAGAAGAAGGTGATGTAATAAGAATACCCAAAGAACTGCAAACAGTAAGGGTTGGGGGGGCGGTATTGTATCCTGTATCAGTGCAATACAAGAAAAAAATGGGTGCGAGACGATATGTAAACCGAGCGGGAGGATTTAATGAAAATGCCAGAAAAAGTAAAACTTATGTTATATATGCCAATGGAGCAGTTGACAAGACAAGCAATTATTTGCTATTCTACAAATACCCAAAGATTGAACCCGGCGCAGAAATTGTGGTACCAGTAAAACCCGAAAAAGAAAAAATGTCAACTCAGGAAGTTTTAGCAATTTCAACAACTATAACCTCGCTAACCTTAGTTATAATAACTTTAGTGAATCAATTTAAATAAAAAAGAATTTATTTTATTCTATATTTGCCAATTATATTTTCATTATGTCTGAAAACAAAACAAATAAAGCAACGGAAGAAATAGATTTGATAGAGCTGTTCCTTAAAATATGGGCAGAAAGGATTTTTATTTTAAAAGTTGCAGCCGTATTTCTTTTTATTGGACTCATCATTGCCTTTGGAACACCCAAAGAATATAAAGCCGAAACCACTTTAATTATTGAAAGCAATAAAAGTGCAAGTAATGGATTATTGCAGCAATTTGGAGGACTGGCAGGAATTAATATTCCAATGAATACGGAGAATGCAGGATTTGCCCCTGATTTGTATCCCTCCATTATCGAAAGCAAACCCTTTTTGGTAGATGTGTTAAAAGAAAAAATTTCTAGTGGCGATGATACAGTAGCAATAAGTGTTTATGAATATTTAAACACGCAAGTGAAAACCTCTGCTATTGGCTATATTAAAAACTATACCATAGGATTACCCGGGAAAATCATCTCCCTTTTTCAAGAAAAGAAACCAGCCAATTATGCAGTACCTGTTTTAGACAGCATCATAAACATTACAAATGAACAAGAAGGCACCATTCAGGCCCTAAAGGGCAGAATCAAGCTCAATACCGGCGATGTGGATGGAAAAATAAGTATAGGAGTTGAAATGCCTGAAGCATTGGCCTCGGCAGAACTCACCAATATCGTATACCACAAATTAACCCGATTCATTACCGACCATAAAATTCAAAAAGCAAAAAAAGACC
>JAIFLP010000110.1 GCA_020049015.1 Bacteroidota bacterium
TTAAAAGTATTATATTTTTCAGTTATTATTTGTAAATTCTCTTAATCTGTTTATTAACCCTGTTCTCACTAATTAGGGGTACTTTTTCGGTTAATACATTGCTGGTATCCAGTCCAAATGCACGGGTGTCATGTAGTGCTATTTTATTGATAATTCCGTATAATAGCATATTGATTTTTTCTTTCATATTGAACTGATTATCAACATTGGTTACACGATCTAGAACTACATATTTAAAATCGCCGCTAAATCCGTGCTTATGCAATGAATCATAATTGCTGGTAATATCAATCTCTTTTTTCTCAACCATTTCCTGAATGATTTGCTTGAAGTAAAGATCTACACGGGGTTCAATTTTAAATCCTAAATGCAAATCAATTTTAATAATTTTGTTAGGCACAATATAGGTTATTTCGTATTCAAAGCAGCGTGGATCTTCAACTATATTTGTATGCAGCATCCAATATATATCGGCACGTTTTGGTTTTTTTGAAAGTATTGAGTAGAGAATTTTAGATTCAATTTCGTCTTTATAATTCGCCCTGGTTATATAAACTAAGTTTGATGCGAATTTAGGTACATTTTTATCATTGCTTAAATCAGTAATAATGTGTTCATAATCTGACCATTTAAAAAATACGAGAAACTTATTCCTTATTTTTCTAGCATTGAACCAAGCATACATTATTATTGAAATGAAAATAGCTATTATAAAAGCTACCCAACCTCCTGATGGAAATTTTGCCAGATTGGCAATAAGAAACAAGCTTTCGACAGTGAAAAAGAGTGTAATAATGGTATACCTCATTAACGAATTAAACTTGATGCCTTCAAGATATAAATTCAATAGAAACGTTGTCATCATCATGGTGATGGAAATGGAAAGTCCATAAGCAGCTTCCATTTTAGAAGATTCTTTGAAATATAAAACAACGAAACAACATGCTATTAATAAGATCCAGTTAATCATGGGAATATATACCTGCCCTTTAATATGAGTGGGATAAGTTTTTTTAATTCTTGGCCAAAAATTAAGTGACATGGCTTCGCTTATAAGTGTAAATGACCCACTAATAAGCGCTTGACTTGCTATGATAGTTGCAAGAATAGAGATAGCAATACCAAACCAATTAAAGGGTGCGGGGATAATTTGAAAAAAGGGATTTAAATTTTCATTGGCAATATTATTATTAATAATCCAAGCTCCTTGACCGAGGTAATTTAAAATTAACGAAATTTTAACAAAAATCCAGCTAATCCTTATGTTTTTAATGCCGCAATGACCCAAATCAGAGTATAGTGCTTCGGCGCCAGTAGTGCATAAAAATACCGCACCTAAGATAAAAAATCCACCTGGATATTGAGTCAGCAAATTTATTGCGTAAACAGGATTGAATGCGTTAAATATAAAAGGATATTTTAGTAGTTGAAGAGTTCCGGTAAATGCCAAAAAGGAAAACCAAATTAGCATAACGGGGCCAAATGTTTTTCCGATAAATCGGGTTCCAAATTGTTGAATAAAAAACAGGGCAATGAGTATTATGAGCACGATAGGGATAACGGGAATATTTTGGTTTAAGGCATGCAAGCCTTCAACAGCTGAAGTTACCGATATAGCAGGAGTAATAATCCCATCAGCGAGCAAAAAAGCACCTCCCGCAATAGCAAATAAATAGGAGCGTCGGAAAGCATTTCTGATGAGCGCAAACAATGAAAATATTCCACCCTCGCCTTTATTATCGGCTTTTAAAGTAATTATAACATATTTAAGAGTGGTTTGAATAGTAAGGGTCCAAATAATACAAGATAATGCGCCTAGAATAAATTCAGTATTAATATCATTTCTACCAGAAGTAATGGCTTTCATAACATATAATGGCGATGTGCCAATATCGCCAAATACTATTCCCAAAGTGAGTATAATTCCAGCAATGCTGAGAGCTTTGGTTTTATTGTTATGGGCAATATCTATTCCCATTGGTGGTTGTTTAGTGATTATAAGTAATGAATTGCTTTTCTTTTAATAATTCGGGTAGCTCTGCTTTCATTAATCAGGGGTACTTTTTCTACCAATACATTGCTGGTATCCAGTCCGTAGGCTTTAACCTCGCTGATTCCTATATTTTTCAGGAATCGATAAAGGTTTATGGTCATGCGTTGTTTGAAAGAAAAATCATAGTCGGAATTGGCCAAACGATCAATAACTACAAATTGAAAATCTCCATTTATATTATATTTTCTTAAAGAGTCATATTTACTTAGAATATCAATTTCATTGTTCTCCACCATTTCCTGCAATACTTGTTTGAAATACATATTGATGCGGGGTTCAATTTTGAAGCCCAATCTGAAATCAACTTTTATAATTTTTCCTGGTACATATTGATTGATTTCATATTCAAATGTTTTGGGTTCATCTACTATGTCTACATGCACAAACCAATAAATATCGGCTCTTTTGGGTTGTTTATTGATAATGGAGTAAATGATTTTAGATTCAAGTTCATCTTTTGAATTGGCACGCGAGATATATACTAAATTGGTAGCGTATTTAGGTACACTATTGTCTTGGCTTAAGTCTTTTAATACTTCAATATAATCACTTAATTTTACAAAAATGAGAAATTTATTTCTTAATCTGCGGGCATTATACCAGCCATACATAATAATATATAGCAAGCCCGCAATAACAAAAGTAAACCAACCACCATGGAAAAATTTTACGAAATTGGCTCCCAAAAATGAGACTTCAACTATTATAAAAGTTACCATTAGGGAATAGATGATATATTTTGGAAAGTGTCGGGTAAACATATATAAAGTTAGGAGTATGGTAGTCATTAGCATGGCTATACTAATGGTTAAACCATAAGCAGCTTCCATTTTTGATGATTCTTGAAAGAAAAGAATTACAAAAACGCATGAAAAATATAAGAACCAATTAACTGATGGAATGTAAACCTGACCCTTAAATAAGGTAGGATATACTCTTTTTACGCGTGGCCAAAAATTGAGCGACATGGCTTCACTGATGAGTGTGAAGGAACCCGTGATTAATGCTTGACTGGCTATGATTGCGGCAGCAGTGGCAAGGATGATACCGGGTATGAGAAACCACGAAGGCATGATGGCATAAAAGGGATTGGTTGCTGATGATAGTGTATTCATGTTATTAATTACCCAAGCGCCTTGTCCAAGATAATTAATAATAAGTGCTGATTTAACGAAGATCCAACTCATGCGAATGTTTTTCAAGCCGCAATGTCCCAAATCGGAATATAAGGCTTCAGCTCCAGTAGTACAAAGGAATACCGCCCCTAAGAGAAGATATCCCATTGGATACTCGACCAATAATTTAATAGCATAATAGGGGTTGAAGGCTTTAAAAATCATTGGGTAATGAACTATTTGGTTCAGTCCTAAAATCATTAATGAACTAAACCAAATGAGCATAATTGGACCAAATGAGGTACCTACAGCTTTTGTTCCAAATTGTTGTATTAAGAAGATACTGGTGATGATAATTAATACTATTGGAATCACAGGTACTCCAGGATTGATAAGTCTGAGGCCTTCAATAGCCGATACCACAGTAATTGAAGGTGTAATGATGCCGTCTGCTAACATAGCGCATCCCCCAATAATTGCAAATATATAAGCCCAGCGGTATTTTTTTCGTACCAAAGCAAAAAGTGAAAATATACCTCCTTCACCCTTATTGTCAGCACGTAGGGTAATAATAATATATTTTAAGGTGGTTTGTAGCGTAAGGGTCCAAATAATACAAGAGAGTGCACCCAGAACAAAATCAACGTCTACTATAGAAGCACTTCCTAAAATGGCTTTCATTACATACAAGGGGGAAGTACCTATGTCACCATAAACAATTCCCATAGTAACGATCATCCCTGCAATACTGATTTTATTGAGGGAGGAGGTATGTCCAGACTTGATATTTGCTTTCATTGGTATCCTTAAAAAGGGATCAATTTATTGAAAAATAGCGGTGCAATATTAATAAATTAATTTAATTAATATGGAAGCCAATGTATTTATTTAATTAAGAAGCATGAAAGATAAAAGCGAAATAGAGATTTCTTACTTCGCTGCGTTGCGTTACCAATGACAGATTTGCATAAATTATAGAGATTTCTCACTTCGCTGCGCTGCGTTCGAAATGACGGTAATCGCATGTATAACAGTGGGTTGGAGAGGAAAAGGCGGCGAAGCCGCCTTTTCCTCTCCAACCACCAAAAAAAGCCGCAGTAATAGTCATTTCGAGCACTAGCAAAAAATCTGAATATTTATATCGGACAACAATAATTGATATTAAGCAATATCAGTTATAACTCTGTTAAAAAAAGTATTCAATGGAAGCATGGCGGAGAATATTTCCGAGGTAAAATTATCTAAATCTTTCTTTTCTAATTCTTTGTGGTTAAGTTTTTTGTACATCAATAGACTTTTTAGTTTTAAATATTCAACCCCCTCAAAATCTTTGTCAAAGCCTTTGGGTGCATTAATTAATTTGTCGCCACTTATTTCGCCAAAATGCTTTTTGAATGCAGGTGCGTTTATGATAGCTAAAAATTCATCATATCTACTGTGTATTTCTTCTCTTACTTCTTTAAGAATTTTATTGTCAGGCAAATATAAACCTCCGGCCAAAAATGATTCCTCGGGATCAAGGTGGAGATAATAACCGGCATAATTGAGATTTTTTCCGCCTTTGGCTAGATAGAGGCCAAAATTAGTTTTATACGGACTTTTATCTTTTGAAAAGCGGACATCGCGGTTGATTCTGAAAATGCATTTTTTGGCTTCAAGAAATTCCAGATCTTTATCGAATGCTGCACATTTCTGAATTATTGAAGTGGTAAATTCTATAAAATCACTGCGCAATAAATCATAGCGTTTTTTCTGACTTTGAAACCATTCTTTATGGTTATTATTTTTCAGTTCCTCAAGGAAACTTAAAATATCAATGCTTAATGCCATATATTTTTTATATGTAAATATATTATAAAACATTCGATTTTCTATTTTGTTTATGAGCAAATGGGGGGTATTAGCATTTTAGTCATCAAAAAACCGACATTCGTCAGGAATAAATATACGTTCGTCAAAATTTGATATCTACCTCATGGTATTTCGTTTGTAAAATTTATTTTTGTGCCATAGAAATAATAAGCTCTAAAATGTGTATGACCCTCACCGGTATAACTGGTGGGGGTATTTTGTTTTATTTCACCTGAGTGCGGTGATTTTAATCACCACTATTTTTCCAAAAAGCAGAAATAGTTACTGTAAATTTGTAGCAAGAACAGCAAAGGCTTGGAAAAGAATATGCAAGTAAAACATAAAATATTGATATTAAGCGTTGTGTGTGTATTATTGAGCATATGTATCAAGTTGCAAGCTCAGGATACTCTTCAATTGGCTAATTTGAACT
>JAIFLP010000018.1 GCA_020049015.1 Bacteroidota bacterium
AATCCGCCAAACTCTTCGTGCCACATGGCTTTATGACCCGCAGCACATCTACTGCGCTTTAATGTTAAAGGATTTGTATCGCCGGAAAGAACAGCAGGTATCCAATCGCAATGCTCAACCCATGAAAATGCGTTTTCCCGCACCTCTTTATCTTCGCGAATTACATGTAGTATTTTTGCCCAAAACCATTCTGATGAATAAATTCCCCCTTCGAATTTTGAATAATCAATTTTCCAATTAGCACATAAATTATTTATTTCATCGGCTTCCTTAACTGCTGTATGATCTTTCCATAATACAAACATGGCGTTTGGATTCTCAGCAAATGGTTTTAATAATGCTAAAGGTGTTCCATTCTTATCTACTGCTATTGGAGTAGATCCTGTTGTATCAATAGAAATACCGACTATTTGAGAAGCAACAGTCTTAGGCGCCTTTTTTAAGGCATTTTTAATGCTCTGCTCCAAACCTTCTAAGTAATCTAATGGATGTTGACGAAATTGATTCTTTGCAGGAATACAATATTTTCCTTTCTTCCAACGTGGATAATAAAAAACATCCGTTGATATAATTTTTCCATTTGTAACATCAACAATTATGCATCGCACGGAGTCGGTTCCATAATCAAGTCCTATTGAATACTTTTTCTGAGTCATATATTTTTTATTAAAAATTTATTCTACCTATTTTTTATTGTCCATAATAAGCATCCTTACCATGTTTTCTTAAATAATGCTTATCTAGTAAATATGAATCCATTTTACTTACAGCTCCTATTTGTAATGCATTAAAAGCCATGTGTGCCAATTCTTCCATCACTACTGCATTATGCACCGCATCGTCAGGGGTAATTCCCCAATTAAAAGGTCCATGTGAATGAACCAATACACCCGGAATTCGCGATGCATCAAGTTTTGAAAATGTGCTAACAATTAATTTACCAGTATTCAGTTCATAATCATTTTCCACTTCTTCTTTTTTCATTCTTCGTGTGCAGGGTATATCTCCATAATAATAATCAGCATGGGTAGTGCCCAATGCAGGTATTGATTTTCCTGCCTGAGCCCATGATGTAGCCATAGTAGAATGTGTATGCACCAGCCCTCCAATATGCTGAAACGATTTATACAATTCGAGGTGCGTAAGAAGATCAGATGAAGGCTTATATTTCCCTTCTATCACCTTAGCATCCATATCCACCACAACCATATCCTCCGGCTTCATGACCTTGTATGAAACACCACTGGGCTTTATCACAACATATTTCCGCTCCTTATCTATTCCGCTTACATTTCCCCAGGTAAATAACACCAATCCATGCTCAAGCAAATCTAAATTGGCCTTGCATACCTGCTCTTTTAATTCATCTAACATAACAATATTTTAAGTGTTAAATATACATTTTTAAATTATTGATACCAATATTTACAGCGAATATTTACATAAAGTTATTTACTGTTATGATTTAATTGGCGAAAAAAGTATAAGGGATCAGATTGTGAATAATTAGCTTGATGATAATAATCTGTCATCAATAAATAACTGGCTTCTACTACCGGAATCTTTTCAAATATTTCAGCATGCAGATAATTCAATAAGTGTAAAATTTCTAAGCCATTCAACCAATAAAAAAATCTTTTTAAAAAGCTTTCAAGTCCAGAGGTGTAGCGATTAATCTCTACTATTTTTGAATACAACCCGCGCTGAATTAAATACTTAGTAATTTCAGGGTGTACAGATTGAAGTATAATATCTAACTTATCTTTTTCAATTTTATAAAAACGAGGTACCAATTCTATAAAAATACGCAATTGTTCAAAGGCTATAGGATGGTATGTATAATATAATCGATCATTGATTCCCAGCATTTTTTTTATTGCGGCACCGGTGCCAAAAGGAACCCGATCAGATACTCTGGGCGAAGGGTAAACACAAGCATTATGTATTTCACCATATTTTCCCAAAAGCATCATCTTGTTTAAAAAATAAAAATCTTCACCTGCTTTTCTTTTGTTCATTCCTAATTGAAGAGTATAAGGCAATGCCCGCACGCCAAAGCTTGATCCTAATGTGTGATAAGCATAAGGGTATTTAGCAAAGCGCAATGCCTCAACATAATATCTCAGGTACAATTCATATAAGTAAATAGAGGTATAAATATCTTCATCAAAATCATCGCCACTTATTGGGTGTTCATATTGAATAGAACAGGCAACTGTTTCAGGGTTTTGTATAAAGAATTGTTCTACTTCCACCAAATAATTTTTACTACATGTAGCATCGGCATCAAAACCTAGAATGATTCCATTGGGTTTGTTAATCGCACTATACCTAGCGGCTGCTTCGTCCATTCCTAGCTTGCGGGCTAATCCTACCCCGGCATCCTTTTCAATCAAACTCTCATGCCTGATTAAATAAAAATGAAAATCATTATCCCTATGTTGCTTCTCCCATTCTATAAAATCCTCGCACGTTTGATCATGCAAACATTGAACTTTATCAAAGTTTTTTTCAGAGGAATTGATTACAACAATTACCTCAACCGCTGAAGAAGGTTGTGTGCAATTATACAGACATTCCAAAGAGGTGAAAAGCTCTGGTTCGTTATAACTAGGAATTACAATTATGATTCCCGTATTTCCTAGCGGTTTTTCCTGTATGCTTAGAGGTAAAAATAGATGCTTAGCAAGGTAAGTGTGAGCAAACGACATTTCGGTTATTTCGCATTACCGGCCTTCTTTTCGGCTTTATACTTGTCATTTAAACCAGATAAAACTGCTTTGGTGATATCCAATGAATCGGGAGCAAATAGTAAATTGCTTCCAAAAGCATAACTCAACACATAAGTATACTTGCCATTTGCATTAAATTCTTTCAGATACTCAACAATGCTATTAATCAATTTTCGATTCATTACCTGCTCTTCTTCTGCCAATTCCATGGTGAGTTTATCGCGCAATTTCATCAAATTTTGTTGCTCAATCATTAAATTTTGTTCTATTTTTTCAGCTTCTGAGCGCAGCAACAAGCCTTTTTGCATTTGTCCCTGATAGTCGGCTACCTTTTTCTCATGCGAAGTAGATTTTAGCACAAAATCATTTTCCATTACTTTCTGTTTGTCGGTAAGCTGCTTTTTCATTTCAAAATACAAATCGTATCGATTTAACAAAGTGTCCGAATTAACATAAACAATGCCTCCTTCAGGCATTTTTGCGATAACTGAATCGTTCAACATTGTAGAAGCAGATTGACCTGCCCCTCTGTTACTTGTGAAATGCAACACATATAATACTGCTACAGCGACAAATAATATGCTGTACAAAATAATAGATAAATTTTTAGACATGATACAATTTTTTTTATGCAAAGAAAAGAAAACTAAAATTCAGGACAAGGAATTGAATGCATTTTCTTTTTAATTTTTGTTTTGAACTGATAAATCAACGATAATTCATGGGCTCCCGAAGTATTGCCCACAAGGTGGGATATAGTAAAGTCGTAACTATAGCCAATACTCAAACCACTCATTTTAAACCCGACCAAAAAAGCGAGCATATCACCCCTCGGGCTATTCAAAATAGGAATACCTCTGTACCAAAAACCTAATACCATAGGATATTTATTCCAGTACAAGCCCATATCAAGTTGATTATCTTGTCCCTGACGTTTATATAAATAAGCAAAAGAAATGGTTTCATCAATAGGCTTAAGAAGTCTTCCGAATTTAACCATTTGGTAGCCTCCAAAAACTTGATACTTAAAAGGTACCCTTGATTTTTCATAATAAAAAGATTGATTGGGGCGCAATAAATGATCGATTGAAAAACCTGACCAAAAACGATTGGTATAAACCAACACAGACGTGGCAAAATCAACATCGCCGGTAAAATCTTTAACTGGTGAGTTTTCTATAGAACTCCCAGAGCCATCACCTTCCAGCATATCTCCAAATGTTAACCGATGAAAATCAATACCCCACATATTATAATAAAAAGCGGCGCCCGGTCTAATATGCCAAGTTCTGCTAATATTAAAATCGTATGAATAGCAAACCCCAACAGCTGTATTGTTCAAATTTCCTGATCCGGCCTGATCTCTAAAAACAAGTACCCCTACTCCACTATTGAAATTTGCAAAATAATGATCGTACGAAAATGCATAGGTTAAAAATCCTTGAGGAATAGAAGGCCACTGATTTCGAATGGAAGTTGCAACCCTGTGTTGTACCGTGGCTCCTGCAAAAGAAGGTGCCAAGTACAAAGGTGCAGAATAGAACTGTGTAAACTGCGGATCTTGAGATCTAACAGAAATAAGAGTCTGCACTAAAAAGAAACATATTAATAAATTTCTTGCCATTTTAATTTTAATTCAACAAGCATTTGCACATCAAAAATAAACGAATTCATAAACAATAGCAAACATTATCAATGATTATCGGCTCTGTGCAAGAGGGTAACATCGCCAGCAATTTCAAACGATTTGCCATCGAGGAACTTACCTTTTGCCTTAAACACGTATACATCTTGTTTGCATAGCTTATTTAAATAATAACCATCCCATCCTTCCAAAATATCTTCTGTCCGGAAAAGCAATTCACCCCAACGACTATAAATTTCCAATTGATAATTCTCTTCATCTACATTTTTATATACTGGATAAAATACATCATTGGTAAAATTTAATTTTGCACTTTGATAATTACCGCCCGCAGAACCCGTTGTTATGGGTGTAAAGGCATTAGGATATCGTATATAGCCTTCTGCCCCAACTTTTATCTCAACTGGACCGGCAGTATCAACGCAGCCATTTTCAGACCAAGCATATAAATATACATCAAAAAGCTTTTCCTTACTATCAGTCAAATTCTTTATATCATATTTATACAAAGGGTTCTTTTCTTCTGAAGTATTGCCATCACCAAATTCCCATAAATAGGTATAGCCATATTTGGTAAGGTTACTACATTTAATTTTAGCATCTGGTAAACGCGGATCGCGAGGGGCTAAATCAAACTCTGCAATGGGAACATCAAATACTTCTATTGTTTGATAGGTAGCATCTCTACCTCCTTCACCATCAACAATCAATTGTATATTGTACTTGCCGGGTTTGGTAAATATTTTTGACGGACTAAACTCATCAGATGTTGTACCATCATCAAAATCCCAAAAATAGGTATTTGCATATTGTGAATTATTAACAAAATTAATCTGTATAGGCGGACATGCTCTTACACTTGAATCGAAAGCCGCTAAAGGCAACGGTGGTAAGATTTCGATATCCTGCCGGGCACTATCACGGCAATAGTCATTGCTAACACTTAATTCAACGAAATATTGACCCCAATGCTGGTAGGTATAAGGTGCTGGATTTTTATCCAAAGAAAGACTGTCGTCGCCAAATGACCATACATAAATAAAATCTCCATCATTGGTACG
>JAIFLP010000091.1 GCA_020049015.1 Bacteroidota bacterium
CGTTTTTGGATGACCTTTGGACAAGAATATTTAACCCATTTGCGGGTAATTCAAAATATTGGAATGGCAAGCATTCAACCTATTATTTATAACGGAGTAGAAATTGTTCCCATTCAATTCTTAAAATCGGTTTTGCCTAATCCGGGCGATTTAGGTGAAAATTATACTGGCTGGACCTCCATTGGTTGTCGCATCAAAGGAATAAAAGACGGTAAAGAAAAAACTTATTACGTTTACAATAATTGCAGTCACGAAGCAGCCTATAAAGAAACCGGAACCCAGGCAGTAAGTTATACCACCGGAGTCCCTACCATGATAGGAGCCAAAATGTACCTAGAAGGCAAATGGAAACAAGCAGGTGTGTGGAACGTAGAGCAATTCAATCCCGATCCTTTTATGGAAGACTTGATGAAATACGGATTGCCTTGGAAGGAATTGGTGAATGTGGATTTGGAAATGTAGTTTCTACAATTATTATATTTCCTAAGTCAAGGTTTAATTGCAAAATATGTATTTTGTACTTATATTTGTACATAAAATTGTACAAATAAATATATAATAATGTTAACAGCAACGATAAGCGATTTTAGAAAGGATATTAGAAAATACCTTGATAGCGTGACAAATAATTTTGAAACATTGATTATTAATCGCGGTAAGGACAATAGCGTTGTAGTTATTTCATTAGATGAATATAATTCTTTATGCTCCACTCAGCATGAAATGTCATCAAAAATTAATGAAAAGCGACTTGATTCGGCAATTGATAAGTTAAAAAGAGGTTCATCACTTCAAAAAGAACTATTAGACTAATGAAGTATATTTTTGTTGATGAATCTTGGGAAGATTATTTATATTGGCAAAAAACAGATAAAAAAATGCTAAAGCGAATAAATGATTTGTTAAAAGACATTTCAAGAAATTCGTATTGTGGAATTGGTAAACCAGAACCGTTAAAATACAAATATAAAGGATATTGGTCTAGGAGAATTGATGATGAACATAGATTAATTTATCAAATAAAAGAAGATGAAATTCTTATTGCAAAGTGTAGATTTCATTATGACTAAAGTAATTATTGACTCTTTCAATAATTTATAAGTTTTCTCGACTGTGCAATCCCTCCGGCTTGTGGATTATTTTATGCGTTGATGTTTTCTAAAATAACGATATCATGCCTGAACCAAAACATCGTTAAATGCAATTTTTCCAAACTTAAAATTTGCCGCACTAAGATTTATTTTGATAAATACTAGTTCAACAGGATAGGGGCGTTAGCCCTGATATCTTCGTAGAAATAACAAATATGCAGAATAAAGGGGCGTTAGCCCTGTAATCTAATGATTAACATACCATTAAAAAAGATATATTGGATTGGAATCAACCATGAATTTGTTAAGAAATAATAGATATTCCTCCTTATACGATGAGAAATTGATATGTAT
Source organism: Bacteroidota bacterium (assembly GCA_020049015.1). Classification (GTDB taxonomy): domain Bacteria; phylum Bacteroidota; class Bacteroidia; order Bacteroidales; family DTGW01; genus JAIFLP01. Next base: position 1,446 of record JAIFLP010000091.1, read on the forward strand.
GTTTTTATATTAATTATAAAGATGACAGGGCTAGCGCCCCTTTTAAAAGAATTTTATTGATTATTTCTACGAAGATTGCGGAGCTACGCTCCTTTAAATTAAATCTTCTAAAGTACATTTACCGCTTGACAGAGTAACGAATATTATAAATAATATTATAGCTTTTTGCATAATCTGTTTTTTTTAATGATAAGATTTATTAGCTAGATAATGCGTAAATATACATAATTTTTAATACACTATTCAAACAGATTTATTTTACCTTTACTCCTCAAAACCCTTCCGTCTCCTTTCTCAATTACAAAAAAATACCGTACTTTTACATCCTATAAATTGTTTAATCTAAAAAAAAATAGCTCAATGGCAAATAAAAAAGTTTTGTTGATGATCCTTGATGGATGGGGAATTGGTAATAAAAGCAAGTCCGATATCATTTATGCGGCCAACACGCCCAATATAGATAAACTTACCCAAACATATCCTCATTCACAATTGCTAACCAGTGGTCGCAATGTGGGTCTGCCCGATGGCGTTATGGGTAATTCTGAAGTAGGCCACCTCAATATTGGAGCTGGAAGGGTATTGTATCAAGATTTGGTTAAAATTAACCTGGCCTGCGAAGACAATTCCATCGCTACAAACGAAGCATTGGTAAAAGCTTTTACTTATGCCAAAAATAATAACAAAGGTGTTCATTTCATTGGCTTAATTTCCGATGGTGGCGTTCACTCTATGGATACCCATCTGTATAAACTTTGCGATATAACGAAAGACTATGGTCTGGATAAGGTATATATTCATGCCATCACTGATGGTCGAGATACCGACCCCAAAAGCGGTTTAGGCTACGTTACCAATCTGGTTAATCATTTGAAAAAATCCAATGGAAAAATTGCCACTTTAATTGGTCGCTATTATGCCATGGACCGTGATAAACGCTGGGAACGCGTTAAAGAAGCTTACGATTTGTATGTAAACGGAAAAGGTAAAACACATACCAATGTACTTCAAGCCATTGAAGAATCGTATAAAGAAGATATTACCGATGAATTTATCAAACCAGTTATTTTTACTGAAAACGGCAAAAACATAGGAACCATTCAAGAAAATGATGTGGTTATCTGTTTTAATTACCGCACCGATCGTTTAAGAGAAATTACCGTAGTATTGTCGCAAAAAGACATGCCTGACTTGGGTATGAAAACACTTCCTCTTGAATATTATACCATGACCCGATATGACGATTCTTTTAAAAATGTTCATATCATTTACGATAAAGATAATGTTAGTAAAACCTTGGGAGAAGTGGTTTCGTCAAAAAGCCTGAATCAAATCAGAATAGCCGAAACAGAAAAATATGCTCATGTCACATTCTTCTTTTCTGGAGGACAAGAAACTGAATTTAATGGAGAAAAACGAATTCTAATTTCTTCTCCCAAAGTTGCAACTTATGATCTTCAACCCGAAATGGGCGCTATTGAAATCAAAAACGCATTGATTCCGGAATTAAAAAAACAAGAAGCCAGTTTAATTGTTTTAAACTTTGCTAATGGCGATATGGTTGGTCATACAGGTATTGTAAAAGCCATTACTAAAGCAGTTGAAACAGTTGATGCATGCGTAGGTGAAGTAGTTGACACCGCTACAGAAAATCAATATAATGTTATTATTATTGCCGATCATGGTAATGCAGATTATGCAATGAATGACGATGGCTCTCCCAATACCGCACACTCACTAAATCCGGTACCTTGTATTTTGGTTAGTAAAGATTACAGTAAAATTAATGATGGTATTCTGGCCGATGTTGCACCTACCATACTAAAAATAATGGGAATTGACATTCCTAAAGAAATGACAGGAAAAACATTGGTTTAAAGATAAAAAATAGGGGGTTTTCCCCTTTTTTTATTTGTTTTAATTTGTAATTTCAAAACATTATTTACATTTACCTGAAAATACAAACATATGGAGTTGGCATTTGTAATTTGGGGTCTTAATCCGGAAATACTTCCGCTTGGACCGCTTTCACTAAGATATTATGGTTTATTATTCGCATTGGGCTTTATTTGCGGGTATTACATTTTCAAGTATTTTTTTAAACTTGCCAATATTTCTGTCGAATTGCTCGATAAACTTCTTATTTACGTAGCACTGGGTACTATAATTGGAGCCCGTTTGGGTCATATTCTATTTTATGATCCCATTGAATACCTAAAAAACCCATTGGATATTTTCAAAATTTGGGAAGGGGGTTTAGCCAGTCATGGTGGCGCTTTAGGCGTAGTGATTGCATTGCTTCTTTTCAATAAAAAATACAAAATAAACAGCCTTTGGCTGCTTGATAGAGTCATAATTGTAACCGCACTGGCTGGCTGTTTTATAAGAATGGGAAATCTTGCGAATTCGGAGATTTATGGTCGTGCCACCAACAGTTCATTTGGATTCGTTTATTCAAGAGATAAAGCAGGTGCGGACATTTTATATGATGAAGAAGCCATAAATAAAATTTGGTTTGATAAAACCAATGAAAAACTTCCTTATCCAGCGTTTCAGTCTGGTATCATGCACATAGAATTTGATCAAACCATAAAAGACAGTGTTATGATCAAAAGATACATTGAATCAACGGTTCATAACCGTTTTACTCCTACTTCATACGACCAAAAAACGGTTGAAAAATATAATGTTCTAAGTCCTGATGGCAAATTTGAGTATTCCTTAGCATTCAATAACAAAAAACGTTTTGTTGCCAGTATTCCAGTTTGGATGATACCTCGACATCCCACACAATTATACGAAGCCGGTAGCTATTTTTTAATCTTTATTGTCTCCTTGTTATACTTTATCAAAAACCATAACAAATTAAAAACAGGCTTTATATTTGGCTTTTCCCTTGCAGCAATGTTTACTGCCCGCTTTTTCATCGAAATGATCAAAGAAGAGCAAGTTTCATTCGAAAAAGGTATGCAACTTAATATGGGTCAATTGTTAAGTATTCCATTTATTTTAGTGGGGCTATACTTTGTTTACAGATCAAGACAACAAAATCAGGTATAGCGTATTCTCATTCCAATTCTCAATAATTTATTTCTAGATATTTTATTGATTTTACAAATGTGATTTACTGAAACGCCATATCTCATTGCTATATGGCCTAAAGTATCGCCTCGTCGAACAACATGATAACGTATTTTTCTTATTTCCTCTATATAAGAATAATTACCTTTACTAATCATCAATGTATCATTAAGCAATTTATGCCCATCAGAATAATTAACGATATGATGCGGATTTAGAGCTTGTCCTAAATAACGATATTCCAAGTGTAAATGAGGTCCCGTAGAACGACCTGTACTCCCTCCCAATGCAATAGGCTCTCCTGCTTTTACTTTTTGATAGTTACTTACTAATATTTTTGATAAATGTCCATAAATACTTTCTAAACCATTGTTATGCCGCAATACAACAAAATAACCAAAACGCTTGGCTCTCTTAGCAATTCTTACCATACCATCAAAAGCCGCATATATGGTATCTCCTGTGTTTAAATCAATATCAATACCATAGTGATACTTCCAACGCCGAAATCCAAAATCAGAATTGATCTTATTAACGATAGGCGGCACATATCCGCTTAAATCAATATAAACAGTATCAAGCATTTTGGTACCATCAAAATCATAAGGATTTACCTTTTGAACATCCCAAATTCTATAAATTGAATATGCAGGTATATCGACTAATGTATCTGAAACAACAGCAATAAAAGTATCTTTTTCTATTTCTAGTATTTCCTCAATATTATCCGTTTCCTCAATATATTCAATTGCTTCCTGAGCAAATACTTGCATAGAACATACTATAATAACTAGCAACACCGTAAATTTATACTTTCTATTCATTTCATTATTTTTTGCAATAATACAAAATCCATGCTTGCTTTGTGAATATTTAAGTTTTTTTAAACAAAAAA
>JAIFLP010000146.1 GCA_020049015.1 Bacteroidota bacterium
ACTATTGAAATATCTACAGTTAAAAATGAATATCTCACCCACAACAATCAATATAGCGATTTAAACGAAATATTAAATGAAGCATTTAATAAACTTCCAGAAACACAACGTTCAGTGATTTTATTGCGCGATTATGAAGGTTATAGCTATAAAGAGATTGAAGAAATTACCGATTTAACAGAGGAACAAGTAAAAGTATATATTTATAGAGCCCGTATTTTTTTGAAAAATTACATTGGTAAAATTGAAGTGGTAATCTGATGCAAAAGAAAATTAATATACACAATTATGAAGCTTTTTTTCTCGACTATATTGAGGGGAATCTGAACCCTAATTTAGCGAATGATTTAAAACAGTTCATGACTGAAAACCCATTATTAGTAAAAGAATTAGAAAGATTTGAAAACATTAGTATAGAAAAAGAACCTATCGTATTTTATGATAAAAATAAATTAAAACATTCATTAGTAAATAGAAATAATTTCGAAATTTATGCTGCAGCATTTGTTGAAAATGACTTAAATAACTATGAAACAAATGAATTATTGCAATATGTAAACAAAAACTGTATTGAGAATGAACTAAAACTATTTACGTTAGCAAAAATTAAACCCAACTATTCTATTTTTTATAATCAAAAAAGCAGGCTGAAGCACCTTCCATTAAGAAAAAAAAGATATTATTCTATCGCTTCAGCCGCTGCCGTACTATTATTATTTATGCTAGCATATAATTCAGGTTTTTATCAAAATAGAAATCAAATAGAAACAAATTCTTTAACTTCTAAATTGTATATCGATGAAAGAATAGAGGTGAAGAATATCATTGAAAATCAGCAAAAGAATATTGTTTCTAGACAAGAAATAGTAAATTCAAAGACCAATACAAAAAACTCAACTTCTTCAAAAGAATCTACCAATATAAAAAACAATGTTATTCAAAGCAACAATATTGAGCATTCTGAGAAGCCAAATGATATAATTATATTACATATAAATTTAGATTCGATAGAATCACAAGTTATTCCTTCAATTGAAATAAATAATCTAATTGCTGAAGTTCCATTAGCTAGTACAAACTGTAAAAAAACAACTGGTAAAAGAATATATTCAGCGACATTTGATTTAAGTTCATTTGGAATTGCAGAAGCCGTGGTTAAAAGTATAAATAAAGTTACGGGTTCATCAATGCGTATTGAAAAACAAAAATTGAATGAGAATAATAAAGAAATAATTCGCTTTGAATCGCAATACTTCGCATTTTCATCTACACATTCACAATAGTTTTTTATATTTATTGTAACAAATCAATTATTTTTTCGTCATACTATAAAATTTAAATTTAACACTCTAACCTTTCAAAATTCTATACATATGAAAAATATTCTATTAATACTTATTACAATTTGTGCAGGTATAACTACTTATGCACAAGACATGAATGAAATCGTTACTGATTCGTTATCAAATGATAACAATTCAAAAAATGAAGATTTCACTGTAAAAGGAGATACAACGAAGGTTAGGATTGGCACCAAAGAAATTCATATCATTGAAAAAGATGGTAAAACATCTGTCGACATTTTTGATGCGTCTAAAAACCGTATAGCTAGTAGTGAAATGGAAGATGACGGAAAGAAAAAAGAAAAGGATTTTAAGATTTATTATTCAGGCGTATCAGTTTCACTTAATAATTTTATTGATGCACGAAATTCATTGAGTCGCAGTGCTGATGCTCAATTCATGGATCTCAATACGGGAAAATCTATTGCCTGGAATATTAACTTATTGGAATATGGTTGGAAGATAATGCCCCATGTAGCCTTGGTAACGGGATTAGGCTTTGAATTCAATAATTATCGATTTGATAATAATAACAACATTAAAAAAGTGAATGGAGTAATCGTTGAAAAACCGGTAATAAGTAATGCATTGTATAAAAAATCAAAACTTTTTACCTCCTTTGCACATGTGCCAATTTTATTACAATTGTATTCCAATCAAGGTTTTTATTTTTCAGTCGGAGTTCAGGGAGCAATAAAAATGACATCGTATACAAGGGAAAATTACGAATTGAATGAACAATATTACAAAGAAAAAAAGAAGGATGATTTCAATATTTTACCCTTTAAATATGAAATAATGGTCCGTTCCGGTTATAACCATCTGAATCTATTTGCGAGCTACAGCTTATCTCCTTTCTTTGAAAACCAGAGAGGACCAGAACTTTACCCCATATCTTTAGGCTTTTTTATTGCTAATTTTTAATATATTGTAAAACATAAAAAACATGCACAATTTTTAGAAACAATTATCGTTACTCAATAAACCCAAAACTCGATGCGGAAATATTTAATCCTAATATTTGTATTTATTAGTTCAAAGCTTTTAGTTGCGCAGGATTGGACGCTTACCCAATGCATTGAACATGCATTTAAGAACAATATCCAACTCAAACAATATCAATTAGAAACAGAATTTACGGGTATTAACCTCAAAAAAGAGAAGCACTCCCGTTTGCCCGGTTTATATGCAGGAGCAAGTCAGCAATTCTTATTTGGGAGGTCATTAGATCGATATACCAATACATTTGTTGAGAACAACAGTCGCAGCACCAATATGTCAATTAGTGCAGAAATAGAAATTTTTAATGGATTACAAACCCATTATGCTATACAAAAAGCCTCTTCAGATTTGGAACTTAGTTTGAAAAATCTTGAAAAAGCTAAGAATGATATGGCTCTCAATATTGCATCGGCGTACCTGCAAGTCTTGTTTCAGATAGAAAATTTAAAAATTGCAGAAAAGCAAGCCGAAATTAGCCGATTGCAATTAGAAAAAAGCGAAAAATTATTTCAAGCCGGAAGTATTGCCATAAGCAGTGTGTATGAAATAAAAGCACAAATGGCACAAGAGAACTTACAAATCATTATAGCTCAAAACAAAGTTGCAGAAAGTACGCTGACCTTAGCCCAAATGTTAGAAATAGAGAATGCAGATAGTTTTAAAATATCGAGTCCTGAAATCATGATACCTGATCAAGCGGTTTTGGAATCAAAAGAAGAACTTTTTGCATCAGCTATGAATATTATGCCAGAGATTAAAGCGGCAGAATTGGATATAAAAAGTGCTTCTACTTCAATTAAAATTGCAAAAGGAGCTTATTTGCCTCGTTTGAGTGCTTCTGCTAATTATTATACTGGCTACTCTGATTTCAGAAAATTATATGAATTAAATGGATTAACTGGCACTTATATAGAAAAACCCTATCCCTTTTTCAACCAACTCAGCGATAATGCAAATTTTGCAATAGGTTTTAATCTGAGTATTCCTATTTTTAACAAGAACCAAACTCGTTTAACTGTTCAGCAAACAAAAATTAATACTCAAAAAAAAGAATTGCAATCTGAATCAATTAAAAAAAGTTTGTACAAAGATGTTCATCAAGCCATTAATAACATGCGGGCATCGGAAAAGAAATTACAGGCTAGTATAATTGCTTATGAAACACAAAATAGTGCATTTCAGTTTATGCAACAAAAATATGATGCTGGAGCAAGCGATTCATACACCTATACATTATCAAAAGCCAAACTGAACCAAACAGAAATAGATTTAATACAAGCCAAATACGAGCATGTATTTAACTTAAAAATAATTGATTTTTACAAAGGGAAAAAAATAGAATTATAGTTGGCTGATGATAGAAATTAAAAATATACACAAAACGTATAATACAGGAAGTAGTGAACTACATGTATTAAAAGGTATTGATTTAACCATCCAGCAAGGTGAACTAATATCAATAATGGGTGCCTCGGGATCGGGAAAATCGACTTTATTAAATATTTTGGGTATATTAGATAATTATGATGAAGGCGCCTACTATCTCGATGGAACCTTAATGAAATCGCTGAATGAAAATCAATCGGCATATTATAGAAATCAATTGATAGGATTTATTTTTCAATCTTTTAATTTAATATCGTACAAGAATGCGATGGAAAACGTTGCACTCCCGTTGTATTATCAAGGTATCAACAGAAAAAAGAGAAATGCGATAGCCTTGGAGTATTTAGATAAATTAGGATTGAAGGAATGGGCACATCATTTGCCCAATGAAATGTCGGGCGGACAAAAACAAAGAGTTGCCATAGCCAGAGCCCTAATAACGCAACCCAAAATAATTTTAGCCGATGAGCCAACGGGAGCACTTGATTCACAAACATCGACAGAAGTAATGCAGTTCTTAACTGAAGTTAATAAATTAGGAATTACCATAATCATTGTTACCCACGAATTTGATATTGCAGGTATGACCAATAGAGTTATTAATTTGAAAGATGGACTGATACATGCCGATTATACCGGTGACGAATTCAGAGAGCAATCGAAATCAAAGATATTTGGCAAAAATGCATAAGCCCATGCGATTTATAAATTTAGATACGTGGAATGAAATATTTGCAGTACTGCTCAAAAATAAACTGCGTACTATTTTAACTGGCTTAAGTGTATCCTGGGGAATATTTATGTTTATTATATTACTAGGTTCAGGCAATGGATTGCAAAACGGAGTTCAATCGATGTTTAATACAGCATCGCACCGATTAGTTGTTAGTGCAGGGAAAACGACCAAAGCATACAATGGATTTAAAGAGGGTAGAGAAATAAAACTCAACTATAATGATGTTATAGTGCTAAAAGAAGAATTTGCGGCTATTAACGTTATATGTCCCGCTATCAATATGTGGTTTGGGAATTCGTTGACCTATCAAAAAGAAATGATTAGCTGCAATATGACCGGTGTATTTCCGGAAAGAAAAATAATGTCGAATTTCTATATTACAAAAGGAAGAAATTTAAATGTAAACGATATTATTGAAACCCGCAAGGTTATAATAATAAATGAATATGCAAGAAAGTTACTATTTAAGGATTCATCAGCCATTGGAAAATATGTTTTGTCGGGCAATATGCCGTTAATGGTTGTGGGAGTTTTTGACAGTGATAATGATTGGGATAAACGAAATGCCTGGGTTTATATTCCCATAACTCTAGCACAACAAATATATAATATGGGGGAAAATGTCCATTTCATAGATTTAAATTTGCATGATATCAGCGTTGCCGAAAGTAAAATATTAGAAGAAAAAATAAGGAAAAGGCTATCAATCCTACACCAATTTCACCCTGATGATGTATCGGCTATAAATATTCAAAATATATATGAAGATTTTAAAAAAATGATGTCGCTTTTTTATGGCATACGAATCTTCATATTAATAATAGGTTTAGGTACTATAATTGCAGGCATTGTAGGCGTTAGTAATATAATGATGATATCGGTAAAAGAAAGAACCAAAGAATTTGGAATTCATAGAGCGATAGGTGCTACGCCAAAAGATATTATATCTAGAGTTTTAATGGAATCGTTAATATTAACAATATCTGCGGGATATTTAGGACTTCTTTTCGGAATCGCAATTCTGGAATTTGTGAAATCAATAATACCTTCTGACAGCTTTTTTAAGAACCCTGAAGTAGATATGCAAATCGCATTATTTTCATTAGCAACATTAGTTATAAGCGGCTTAATAGCAGGTTATATTCCTGCCAAACGAGCAGCATCGATAAAACCTATAGAAGCTCTAAGAGATGAATAATACCATATTATTATGATTGATATTGATAAATGGCAAGAAATATTTCATGTGCTGCGCAGTAATAAAATGCGCACTTTCCTCACTGCTTTTGGTGTTTTTTGGGGAATATTTATGCTTGTTATCATGTTGGGAGCTGGTAATGGATTACAAAATGCAGCATTAGGAAATTTTGGTGACTTTGCTACTAACACTGCTTTTTTCTGGGGAGGACAAACCAATGTAGCAATTGATGGATTAAAGAAAAATAGACACATAGAATTTAACAATGATGATATTACAGCCATAAAACAAAGTGTGAAAAGCATTCACTATGTTTGTCCCCGATTGTATATCATGTCGTGGCGAAATGGTGCCACCTCAAATTTAGTTATGCATAAATTAAATAAAGGCACATTTGAAATTGTTGGTGATGTTCCTGATTGGTATTTGGTAAGTCCTGTAAAATTAGATAAAGGTCGATTAATTAATGAATACGACATACTTAATAAAAGAAAAGTAGCCATTATTACCGATGTGGTAAGAGACAAACTATTTAAAATAGGAGAAGATCCTATCAATCAATATATCCAAATAAATAATATATATTTTCAAGTTATAGGTGTTACCATATCGGGATCGCAAAGGGGATGGACAAGTAATGAACTAGTAACGGTACCCATTACTACATTACAAAAAGTTTTTAATATGAAAGATTTAATAGATAATATATCTATTACAGCTTTTCCAGATGAGGATATCAAAATCGCTGAAAATAGTGTTCTAACTTTATTGAGAAAACGACATCATGTGGCAGAAAATGATTTTCAAGGGATCGGTCATTTTAATCTGGGTGAACATTTCAACAAAATGAAAAGTATATTTACAGGAATCAATGTATTATTGTGGATAGTGGGTATAGGAACATTATTATCAGGTATGATTGGAGTAAGTAATATTATGTTAATAGTTGTAAAAGAGCGGACGCGAGAAATTGGAATTCGACGGGCATTAGGCGCTAAGCCTAAAATAATAATAAATCAAATTATAACAGAGGCGATATTTTTATCATCTTTTGCAGGTTTGTTAGGTATGTCGTTAGGAGTATTTATTTTAGAAGGAGTTAATAAAATGTTATCCAATGCACCGAGCGAAAACGCTGCCCTAAAGAATCCAACCATTGATTTTACAAGTGTATCTATAGCCCTTTTAATTTTAATTTTAGCTGGATTAATTGCTGGATATGTTCCTGCTCGCAAAGCCATAAAAATAAAGCCAATTGACGCTTTACGATACGAATAAAAAAAGAAAATATAACAAAATATAAAAACTATGAAACGGATTATTAAAATTGCATTACTAGTTCTATTTATTCTAATGTTCATTGGAACACTTGTATTTCTGTTTATGAAGTCGAGACCCAAAAAAGAAGTAATAGAAACAATAAGTCCTTTAATCACCAACATATCGAAAAAAACCGTCGCTACCGGATCGGTAATTCCTCGAAAAGAAGTAGAAATAAAGCCAAAAGTATCTGGAATCATTTCAGAGATTTTTGTACTACCCGGGCAGAAAATCAAATCAGGTGATGTAATAGCAAAGATTAGAATCATTCCAAATATGGTAAGCATCAACGAAGCTGAAAGTCGCTTAGAGAGAGCTCATAATAATCTAAATGAAACAAAAACAATTTTCGAAAGACAGAAAAAATTATATGCAGAAAAAGTTATTTCAGAAGCAGAATACGAACAATCCCTCAATGCTTATAAAAATTCAGAAACCGAATTAAATGCAGCAGAAAATAATTTACAATTAATTAAAGAAGGGGTTACCAAAAATACTAAAAATGAAACCAACACATTAGTAAAATCAACCATAGACGGCACTGTACTAGATGTACCTGTTAAATCAGGTTCACAAGTAATTGAAGCCAATACATTTAATGCAGGAACTACCATTGCTAGCATCGCTGATATGGGCGATATGATTTTCCAAGGAAAAGTAGATGAAACCGAAGTGGGCAAACTAAAAAAAGGTATGCCTCTCATTCTAACTATTGGGGCTATAGACAATGTTACCTTTGATGCTATATTAGAATATATTGCCCCAAAAGGAATTTTAGAAAACGGCGCTATTCAATTCGATATAAAAGCCAATGTAAAACTCATTGATTCAATTTATATCAGAGCAAACTACAGTGCCAATGCTGATATAGTGTTAGAAAAACGTGACAGTGTGCTCTCTATTCCAGAAACAGTACTTCAATTTGAGAAAGAAAAATCGTTTGTTGAAGTTGAGACTAAAAAAGACGAGTTTAAAAAAGTTTATATAAAAACAGGTCTCTCTGATGGGCTGAATATTGAAATAATTGAAGGTATATCAATAAAAGATATGATTAAAAAACCTAAATAAATTAATAGCCTTTTGTAAGCGTATCAAAATATGCACTATATTTGAAATATCAATATAATTTGGTATGCTTTCAAAAAATATTTTAATTCTGCTCAGTATCAGCTATTTATTTATAACTAGCTGTAATGAGCAATTATCTGGATTTAGCAGTACATTGCCTGCAAATAAAAAACCCAGTGCCTTTTTTGATCCCGATTTGCAAGGTAGGTATTCTATGCTAGACTCAAGCATGGTGTTTATAGGCTTTGATCGAACCATTCCTATAAAATTTGATAGTTCAATAGCTATACATATATCAAACCTTCTCACAATCAATAGTAACAATATAAGCAACTCACTTAAAGGCCATATAGCGCTATTAAAAAAAACACTAACTGATGAAGACCGATTGAATATTTTTCATCATCATGAAATAGACAGTCTTATTATTACCCAGATTCCCGGTTCAAATTATTCATATAAAATAGATTCTACCTTAACACACTATATCATAAATATCAATATAGATAACAAATTGTTTGAAGTAAGCAATTACAATGTTATTAAACAGTATAAAAATAAAAGCTATTTGAACCTGTTTAATGAAGCGCTTCAAAGTTGGCAATGCATTCAAATGGATTATAATTCATCATCCTCAATTCTATCAATCAACACCTTATCCGCTAATGATGATCAGCTTTTACGTCGATTGCATGAATATTATAGTAAAGAAAACGTAAGAGATTCGTTATACACTCCTACTGAAAGGGCTTTTAAGGTTTTTTTAAAGTTCGGAGGATTTGAAGACCGCATTGTATTAAAGAAACATGAATAAAAATAAAATGAAACGAACATCAGGTCTAATTCTTTTAATAATCCAAACATTCATTATTCATAATTTAATAGCAGCCGACGAAAAAAGAATACAGGGCTGGTCACTTGGCGCATTGCCAGTAATAGCCTTTGATGCAGATTTAGGATTTAGATATGGAGCCATTGCCAATATATATGATTATGGAAAAGATTCAGCATATCCTGACTATGAACATTCGTTTTATTTACAATACGACAGATCTACAAAAGGAGCAGCAAACATTATGTTTATTTATGACAGTAAATATCTGTTTCCGGGCTACAGAGTAACAGCAGAAGGCTCCTATCTCACCGAAGAAGCTTTAGATTTTTTTGGATTCAATGGTTATAATACTACATACAAGGAAGACTACATTCAAGCCGGAAATCCATTGTATAAATCATTATATTATTTTAAAATGCAGCGAAAAATGCCCCGCATAAAATTAAATCTTCAAAAAAAAATTGGCAAACACCTGCATACCTATCTAGCTTATACTTTCTGTCATTTTGATTTGGATACAGTAGATTTAAAATCTATTAACAACAACAGAACCGAGAAAATTCCATACACCCAAGGAGGTTTATTTGGTAATTTTCTGAACTGGGGCATCATTGATTCGAAGGCCAAAAATGGCGGAACACATCACTTGGGGCGATTTGGATTGATTTATGACAGCAGAGATAGGGAATCAAACCCAAACACAGGTTTTTGGTCAGAAGCGCAATTCATTGTTTCGCCAGCCATACACAACAGTTATGCTTTTAGTAAAATCTGTTTAACACAGCGACAATATATTCCCTTATTGAGAAATAAACTAACACTTGCATACAGACTTTCATATCAAGCAAAGCTTTCAGGAGAAATTCCTTTTTATTATCTACCTGTATATTTTGAATCGACCCCTAATCCTGATTATGATGGATTGGGCGGATCGAGAACCATGCGGGGTATTATGAGAAATCGTGTGGTAGGAAATGACCTGCTATTGGGAAATATTGAATTGCGTTGGAATGCATATCATTTCTTAGTTAAAGGGCAAAACCTTGATATTGTTTGGTGTTTATTCTCTGATGCCGGTTACATCACAAAAAAATATCCTATTCCATCATATAGTGCCCCTGAAGCCGTTACTTTTTTTTCTAGTTCAGAAAAAGATGGTATTCATCCTTCTATAGGAGCAGGCTTGCATGCCGTTTTGAATCAAAACTTTGTATTAACATTTGATTATGCCAGAGCTTTAGATAAAAGAGACGGTATAAGCGGATTATACATCAATATAGGATTTCTGTTTTAGAGCAAAACATAGTTTCAATATAAAAATCAATTATTGTACTTGCAGGGATAAAAATTATTTATACCTTTGGCTTTTAGGTACTTTATCAAAACTAAAAAAAGTATAATCATGAGCAAAAATGTATTAAGCATTCCAGATGTTTTTAAACAAGCGGTTAGTGACTGGTTTGGAAAAGATGTTCAATCAGGTTACACCCTTTCATATATGTGGATGGCCAATGAATTGGGTCATTTTGCGTTAGGATTTATTATAAATTTTGTAATTGCTTGGATTTACATATTGATTAGTGGTTCAGCAAGTATAACAGGACTTATATGGATTGCCTCAATTCAAGCTGTTTTTTGGTTCCTTAAAGAAATGGGTGATTATATTGTAGAGTTTTTTCAAGCAAAAAAGCAAGAAAATTTTCCGATAGACAGAGGTGATATTGCCAAAGATGCGCTCACTGCTATATATTTCTTTTGCTGCGGGATTGCGGTTTCCTTTCTCTCGTTTTATAATTTAAAAATCACTTTATTGGTTTACTTCTTAAGTTTTATACCTACGTTATTGCTTGCATACTATTGGATATACCGTAAAACATGTTTTCAAAGAGTTTTACTGCCATATCAATATCGCTTAAGCGATTTTCAAAAAAAATTCAGTTCTGATGAAATCATCAATAAAGAAATTTGTGAGAAGATAGATCATTTTTCAAAAGACAATTCTGACATACAAGTTCTGTTAATTTTTGGAGAAGGTGGTTCACAAAAATCGAGACTAGCAGCTGGAATTGGAACAGAATGGTCTTTCAGTAAAGGTACTGCTTCATTTTTTACATTCTTTCAATTTTTACAAGGTCTTAGTTATGAAAAGCAGTTAGATAAATTTAATGGTCAATTATATTGGAAATGGAAAGATGCTAAACTATTAATTATTGATGATGTAAACCCAGGGATTCAAAAATTAATAGATTCACCATGTATTGACCAGCCTGATTTTTTAAAGAATTGCCTCAACGACTTGGGAAATCTATGGGACAATAAAAGTCAAATTTTATCAAAAAAGTCAGTTTGGATTATAAGCGATACTCAAAATCAATTAAAATGGGTGGAAGTATTTGAAAACTATGGTTTTGAAAAAAACAGAATATTTTCAGCAACAATAATATAACCTAAAAGTTTTTTTACAGTATAAGGGATAAATATAAGGTATTGAAGTGAAATCATTCATTATTCTTCTGTATATATCAGCATTTGCTATTTTATCGCCAATTAAAGGGAATAGTAATTTTTATGCCCGTAAGGGTTTGATAGACTTGCGCAGCTGGGATATTGATAAAAACGGGATGACCGAGTTAAAAGGTGAATGGGAGTTTTACTTTGGAAGGTATTTAAATCCTGGGGATTTTGATAATGAAGAAACACAGAAATTAAAAACACACATTCTGGTTCCGGGAAGTTGGAAAGGTGTTAAAGTTAATGATAAACCTACCCCACTTCATGGCTATGCTACCTATCGTTTAAAGATATTAATGCCAAAAACATCCCAAACCATAGTTTTACACAGTGATGTTCAAACACCGTCATCGCGGTATTATATTAATGGGTATTTAGTTGGCTATAATGGCGTTCCTGGATACGATTATAATTCTACCACAGCAGAGATGAACCTTCACTTTGAAAAGTTTATGGCAAGCAAAGACACAATGGAATTGGTTGTACATATTGCAAATTACCAGATTGAAAATAGCGGAATAATATATCCTCTTTACATAGGTACAGAAAAAGCAACAAAACAAAAAAGCAATTACTATTTGTATGTATACGTTTTTTTATTGGGAATTTTTTTTGTGGCAGCGATCTATCACTTAAATATTTTCATGCACCGAAGAAAAGAATGGACTCATTTTTATTTTTCATTGGCCTGTGTCGCACTTATCGGCTATTTCTTGCATGTTAGTAGGATATTTGATATGGTATTCCCTCAAATAAACTATGAATATTCATTCAAATATTTGCGATTCTTTTTAGTTGCCATAGTTCCTTGTTTTGCGGTTTATATATTTACTTTATTTCCATATGAATCAAATAAATATTTCAGAAAATCTATTTTTTATATCGGATTTGGGTTGCTAGCAATAATTTTATTTACTCCATCATATGTACATAGTTCACTGGCGCCCTATTTAAGACTATACATGCTGGGTTCAATACTATATGGAGTATATTGTGTAATCAAAGGCTACATTAATAAAAAAGAATTTTCAGGGATTTTTTTAATCGGTTTTATCGTTTTTGCGTTAGCTACAGTAAATGATATTTTTTTATATATGGGCGCTATCAATTCTATTGATATGAGTCCATATGGATTATTATTCTTCATTTTAATACAAACTTTTATATTATCGGGCAGTATTTCAAAAGCATTTAACAATGCAGAACAAATGGCTGATAGCTTAGCATTTATGAATGAGAACCTTAATAATTTAGTAGATGCCAGAACAACAGAGATTAACATACAGAAAGAGCAAATATCAAACCAGAGAGATTTAATTGAAGCTAAAACCTATCATATAACTCAAAGTATTGTTTATGCTAGTAGAATTCAGTATTCTATGTTACAGTTTAACCAAATTTTTAAACAAAATTTGAAAGAACATTTTATTGTGTTCAAACCAAAAGATATAGTTTCTGGCGATTTTTACTGGGCAAAAGAAATAAACGGAAATTTATTAGTAGTAACGGGAGACTGCACCGGACATGGTGTTCCAGGCGCGTTCATGACTATTTTATGTATTACTTTTTTAAATGAAATTGTTCAGGAATCAACCATAATGGAGCCTAATAAAATATTGATGGCATTAAGAACCCGTTTGGTATCAACTTTAAATCAAACCGGCGACAGTTTTGAAGAACCAAAAGATGGTGTTGAAGCTACCATATACACTATAGACTTCAGCAATAAAAAGTTGATTTATGCAGGTAGCAGGATGCCGATATATATAGCAGGAAAAGAGGACGATTTAATAACTTTAAAACCCCAATACAGAAATTGCTTTGATTTAAAACATGCTAGTTTTGACAATTCAGAGTATAACCTTCAAGAAAACGACACCATTTACACCTTTACAGACGGTTTTATTGATCAATTTAGAAAAACAGGAAAGCAGCGATTTGGAACCAAAAGATTTATAAGTGCCATTAATAATATCCGATCAAAAACACTACAAGATCAAAAAATGAGTTTACAAGATGAGCTGAAAGATTGGCAAGGCGATTATGAGCAGATAGATGATATACTGGTGATTTCTAGTCGAGTATAAAATGAATTAATCCTATGTGCCTAATTATTTACGAATAATACGCGTCAAATAATACAATAATATTTGATTTAATCAAAAATTATTGTAACTTTTGGCTTGAATTACCAAATTTGTTATCATTTCAATGAATTACGACTTAAAATTATTATTTGAATCCTCGCTAAATGGTTTTGCCCAATTAGATCAGGAATTTAAATTTGTATGGGTTAACAAAGCAATAGTAGAACTTTTGGGCTACAACGAAAAAGAGTTAAGCGGAAATTTGGTGCTTAAGCTAATAGCTCCTGAATCAAGGAATACTTGGTCAGAATTCTCCGAAAAACTTGCAGCTGGAATTTCCAATAAGGGAGATATTATCTTTAATACAAAAAAAGGGAAAAAAATACATGCAGATTTCCATGCCTGGCCTCTAGAGACAGGATATATGTCTTCCATGAGTGTGAATGAAAATCAGCAGTACTTGTTAGAAAGTATATCCTTAAGTGAAATAAAATACCGAACCCTCTTTGAAACCATGGCACAAGGGGTTATTTATCAAGATCATACTGGAAAAATTATTTCTGCTAATCCTGCAGCACAAAGAATTTTAGGTATGACCGAAAACGAATTGCTTAATGAAAATACTTTCGAAAATAGCTGGAATTTGGTAGATGACGATGGAACCAATATACCAGGGATACTGCATCCTGCAAATGTTGCATTTAAAACGGGTAAACCTGTCAATAATATTGCTGTAGGATTATACAATACAAATAAAAACGATTACATCTGGATGTTGGTAAACTCATATCCACATTATAAGACGGGCGAAAATAGACCTTATATGATTTGTACAACTCTTACAGACATTACAGAGAGAAAACAAGTTGAGATAGAATTGAGGAAATTTAGTGAAGAAGTTGCATCGCTTAATGAGGAATATCTGACACAAAATGAAGTGATCAGTCAGAAAAATGAAGAACTGGAGATCAAAAACAATTTTTTATCATTATTAATAGAGAGCATTCCCTATCCACTGTTTTATAAAGATAAACATGGTAGATACCAAATGGTTAACAGCGCATTTTGCAGGATCAATGACTTACCAAAAGAGCATTTTCTTGGTCGCACTGTTCTGGAATGCATTGAGGATAAAGAATTGGCTGCTATATATCAAAAAGCAGATATTGAACTACTAGCAAATAAGATAAGTCAGGTTTACGAATCAAAAATTAGGCAATCTGAGGATAATTATATTGATGTTATTTTTAATAAATCAGTTTTACAAAACCAAAAAAATGAGATCATAGGAATTATTGGATTTATTATTGATATCTCTGAATATAAAAACACACAAACTAAATTAAATCTATTAAATACCGCACTCGTTGAAAAGAATAATGAACAAGAAGCCTTGCTAAAAAAACTATCTGAAAGCGATCATTTAAAATCAGTTTTTTTAGCTAATATTTCTCATGAAATCCGTACCCCTATGAATGGCATTATAGGGTTTAGTGACTTATTAAAAGATGAATCGCTTCCTGCTGATATTAAGCGACAGTACATCTATCTTATTTCAAAAAATAGCGAACAATTATTGCATTTAATAAACGACCTGATTGATATTTCAAAGATTGAATCTAATCAATTACATATCAATCGACACGATTGTTCGTTGAATGCACTCATATCTGAGCTATATTTATTTTTTGAAAATGATAAGAAAGTAAAAAACAAAGCGCATCTGCAATTATTAACTCATAAAGATTTGCCAGACAAAGAGAGTATTGTTTTAACCGACGAAGCGAGGGTGCATCAGATTTTAGCAAATATCATTAGCAATGCTATAAAATACACCGACAGTGGCTATGTAAAATTTGGATATAAACTAATTGGTGAATGCATTGAATTCTTTGTTGAAGATACCGGGATTGGTATAGATAAAGATATGCATCAATTAATATTTAAACGTTTCAGACAGGTAGATGAAAATTATTCCAGCAGAAAATATGGAGGAACCGGATTGGGGCTTACCATATCAGAAGGTTTGGTGAAGCTATTGGGTGGAACAATAGAAATAGAATCGGAAAAAAATAATGGCTCCATATTTCGCATTAAATTCCCGTATATTCCATCTAAAGAAATATATAGCTCAACATCCATATCAAAAGGATTTAACATCCCCGATTTGCGGGATAAAAATATAATGATAGTGGAAGACGACGATACTACAATGGAATTTTTAATTTCAGTATTTATTCCAACTAAAGCAACCTTATACAAGGCAAGAACGGGAAGCGAAGCCATAGAAATATGTATGGGGCAAACAAAAATAGATTTGATATTAATGGACATCAGATTACCTGACATCAGTGGATTTGAAGTGACCAGACAAATCAAACAAATAAAAAGCTATATCCCTATTATTGCACAAACAGCGTATGCCATGGCCGAAGACAAACTTAAATGCTATGAATCAGGCTGTGACGACTATATATCCAAACCTATCAATATCAGATTATTATTCAGTATTATTAAGCAGCATTTGGGTTTAAACTGAAATATAGAACATTACAACCTAAAGTTGGATATTAACAATATATTTGTAAAGGAAACTTATGGTTCCTTTTTCTTTTTTATAAAGCCTTAAATTTTAATTGTTTTTCCTATTTTTACGCAGGAAAAAAATTAATAAATAATAGAATCATGGATACAAAAGTCATTAACAAGGCGGCGGATAATATTAGGATACTGGCTGCATCAATGGTAGAGAAAGCGAAATCAGGCCATCCGGGTGGAGCCATGGGAGGAGCAGATTTCATTAACATCCTTTACAGTGAATTTTTACAATATGATCCAAGCGATATGACTTGGCATGCTCGCGATCGTTTCTTTTTAGATCCAGGCCACATGTCACCCATGCTTTATGCACAATTAACATTAACAGGCAATTATACCTTAGAAGAAATAAAAAACTTCAGACAATGGGGCAGTCCCACACCGGGTCACCCAGAAGTAGATTTCAAACGAGGTGTTGAGAATACGAGTGGTCCATTGGGACAAGGGCATACCATGGCAGTTGGAGCGGCTATTGCAGAACGCTTTTTAGCAGCCAGAGTTGGTGAATGGATGTCGCACAAAACCTATGCATATATTTCTGATGGAGGTATTCAAGAAGAGATTTCGCAAGGAGCAGGTAGAATAGCTGGATTTTTAGGTCTTTCAAACCTAATTATGTTCTATGATGCCAATGATATCCAGTTATCAACCGAAGTTAACGAAGTTACCAACGAAGATACAGCTAAGAAATATGAATCATGGGGTTGGAAAGTTAAAACTATAGTAGGCAATAACCCTGATGAAATACGCAAAGCATTGCAAGAAGCTCAACAAGAAAAAGACAAACCTACCCTTATCATAGGTAAAACCATAATGGGGAAAGGAGCTGTTACAGAAAGCAATGAAAATTATGAAGGAAAATGTGCTACTCATGGTATGCCTCTATCAGAAGCTGGTGCTTCATTTAAAGGAACCATTAAAAATTTGGGTGGTGATGCAGAAAATCCATTTGTTATTTTCCCCGAGGTTGCTAAATTTTACGAAGAAGTAAAAAATAAAAAAATTCAACAAGCCAAAGAGAAAAAACAATTAGAAATTGAATGGACAAAATCGAATGCTGAAAAAGCAGCTAAATATAAAGCTTGGTTCTCAGGAAAAGCAGCCAATATTGATTGGTCTTCGATAGTTCAAAAAGAAGGTATAGCAACCCGTGCGGCATCAGCAACTGTATTATCTGTTTTAGCTCAAAAAGTTGAAAACATGATTGTGTCTTCAGCCGACTTAAGCAATAGTGATAAAACCGATGGCTTTTTAAAACATACTAAAGCCTTGAAAAAAGGTGATTTTAGTGGTGCATTTTTACAAGCTGGGGTAGCGGAACTTACTATGGCATCTATCTGTAACGGTTTGGCATTACATGGTGGCGTAATTGCTGCTTGTGCTACATTCTTTGTATTTTCCGATTATATGAAACCAGCGGTTCGTTTATCAGCATTAATGGAACAACCCGTAAAATATATTTGGACTCATGACGCATTCAGAGTTGGAGAAGATGGTCCTACCCACCAACCTATTGAGCAAGAAGCCCAAATCAGATTGATGGAACAGATGAAAAATCACTCAGGTGATATGAGTTTGTTGGCCTTAAGACCTGCAGATGCTTATGAAGCCAGTGTGGCTTGGAAGATGGCAATGGAAAATACCAAAACACCAACAGCATTAATTTTATCTCGTCAAAACATAAAAGATCTTCCTGCAAGTTCTGGAAATCGCTATCAAGAAGCATTAGGAGCAGAAAAAGGAGCTTATATAGTTAAAGATAGTGCAGGAACACCTGATATTATTTTAGTAGCTAGTGGCTCAGAAGTAGCAACATTAGTAGCAGGAGCTGAACTTTTAGAAAAAGAAAAATCATTAAAAGTAAGAATTGTAAGCGCCATATCAGAAGGATTATTCCGCAATCAAAGCAAAGAATATCAATTAGCGGTTTTACCATTGAATATACCCATAATGGGACTCACAGCTGGTCTTCCTGTAACACTTCAAGGATTGGTTGGTCCATTTGGAAAAGTAATAGGCTTGGATCATTTTGGACATTCGGCACCAGCAAAAGTATTAGATGAAAAATTTGGATATACTCCAGAAAATGTATTTAAACAGGCATCTGAATACTTAGCATCGTATAAAAAATAATCTGAAATAGATACAAATAAAAAATCCCAATCAAATTGATTGGGATTTTTT
>JAIFLP010000055.1 GCA_020049015.1 Bacteroidota bacterium
GATGGTTTTTCGAAATTATGACTGATATGGCTGGTAAGTAAAATAGAAAAAATAATTAATACCACAATACCACCAGCATATAGTGTTAGCTGCACGGCTGCCATAAACTCATAATTTAACATAAAATAAAGTCCAGAAGTAGCCACTAACACAAATAACAAATACACTGCAGCTCTTAGAATCTTTCTGCTGGTAATAGTAAGCACAGAGAAAAGAATAATGATTGCTGACAGTATAAAAAACATGATTTGATTTAATGCCATGGTTTTAATTATTAGTCTGTTTATTTTCTAAATTAGAGTTTGCCTTTATTGTATCGTTAGCCGGTGTATTGTTCTTAACAACTTTTTTCAATGTCGATCCGGCTTGGTTTAATTGCTTGGTCAACTTACTTTTATTAAATACGGCATGTTCAAAATCTTGACCCCAAGCTAAAGCATCGGAAGGACAAGTTTTGATGCAGAGTTCGCAAAACGTACACATCGATAAATGGTATATATGCTTATCAATAATTCTCTCGGTTTTACCATCTTCGGTAGTAATTTTTTTCGATATCACCTCTATGGATCCATTGGGGCAATTAATTTGGCAAATACCGCAACCAGTGCATTTATGCTGATTATTTTCATCGTGCGGCATGCTCACTTCGCCCTTAAAAGCATCATACATTTTGAGTTGCTTTCTGTTTTCGGGATACTTTTGAGTAACTATCTGGCCGGGGCGTAAAAAATAAGAACCGGTAACCCGCATTCCTCCCCAGAGGCTCCTCAGAGCAGAAAATATTTCCTTAAAATAATTCAATACACTCTTCATAAACTCAATAATTTTCTAATGCAAATACCAGCCCATTAAAACAACAAAAGCAATAACAAGAATATTTATTAGGTTTAAAGGAAGAAGATACTTCCATTCCAACTTCAAGAGTTGATCAATTCTCAAACGAGGGAAAGTCCATTTAAACCACATCATAATAAAAATAATAAAAGCTGTTTTCCCCATGAACCAAACTACAGGCGGAATATAATCCATCACTGTATTAAATGAAAGCAAACCCGGTATATGAAAAGGCATCCAGCCTCCAAGAAAAACAGTAGTAGCAATGGCAGCCACAATAAACATATTCATGTACTCGGCAAGGAAGAAAAAAGCAAATTTGATTCCGGAGTATTCAGTATGAAAACCCGCAGTAAGCTCAGATTCTGCCTCGGCTAAGTCAAAAGGACCACGATTTGTTTCTGCCGTACTGGCAATCAAAAATATTAAAAAAGCAATTATTGCCGGGATATGACCTTTGATAATCCACCATGCATCGGCTTGAGATTCAACAATACCACTAATTTGCATGGTACCAGAAAAAATTACAATAGAAAGTAAGGAAAGACCCACTGATAATTCATAGGAAATAATCTGTGCACCACTTCTCATAGCGCCAATCAGACTATACTTACTATTACTCGACCAGCCTGCTAATAATATTCCAACAACACCTAAAGAAGAAACCGCCATGATATAAAATATACCTATATTTAAATCAATAGCATGCAAACCTTTAGCAAAAGGGATTGCGGCAATTGCCATAAAAGAAGCAATGATTACAATAAATGGAGCTAAATTAAAAAGTAGTTTATCGGCCTGTTTAATATAAATGAGCTCTTTCATGAGCAGCTTGATCAAGTCGGCAATGGTTTGAAATAATCCAAGAGGACCAACACGATTAGGCCCAAGCCTATTCTGAATAAAAGCACATATCTTTCTTTCAGCATAAACTAAGAACAAACCCAATAAAGCATAGAACATTAAGAAAATCAGTCCAACTATTACCATTTCGATAATTAAAGCCCAAGTGGGAGACAGACTGTTTTTCAGAGCCTGATCCACAGACTGCGTTAAACTTGTAAAATCGTATATACTAAAACTCATAATAATATTTTTAACGGTCAATGTCAGGTATAACCAAATCGAGCGAACCACTTATAGCCACCAAATCGGCAATTTTAGAACCCGCAGCCAGTTTATTCATAATAAATAAATTCGAAAAATTGGGAGTACGAAATTTCACCCGCAAAGGATTTTTATTTCCATCGCTGATAATATACACACCCAATTCACCTCTAGCCGCCTCAACTCGCTGATAGTATTCACCAACCGGCAATTTTATAATGGGTTTCAACTTAGCGGTATAATCACCAGCAGGAATATTGTCAACAAGCTGCTCTAAAATATTCATTGATTCCTTCATTTCTTCGATGCGGGCTTTATAACGATGAAAAGTATCCCCCTCATTAAAAAGAATCTCGTTGAATTGAACTTTATCGTAAGCGCTATAGGGAAAACGTTTTCTGATATCGCAAGCAAAACCGGAAGCCCGACCAGAAGGACCAGTTATTCCAAATGATATAGCATCTTCTTTAGAGAGAACACCCAAGCCAATAGACCGTTCTTTAAAAATTACATTATTAGTTAATAACTGATCATACTCAGGCAATTTTTTTCTAAAATACTTAATGAATTCTTTTATTCCATTTTGAAAGTTTGGATGTATATCGTGCATCAATCCACCAGGCGTATTAAAACTATGAAGCAAACGTGAACCAAAAGATTCTTCAAAAATATCGAGTATTTTTTCCCTGTCGCGCAAACCATAAAAGAAAGTAGTAAGTGCACCCATATCCATTCCAAATGCAGCCCACCAAAGTTGATGCGAAGCAATGCGACTCAATTCAGATAATATGGTACGAATGTATACAACCCGTTCCGGCACCTGAACCTGAAGGGCATTTTCAACACATAAGCAAACGGCTTCGTTATTGATATGTGCAGAAAGATAGTCCATTCTATCGGTAAGATGAATAATTTGTTGATACGTATCTTTTTCGCACATTTTCTCTATCCCTCGATGAATATATCCACAATGCGGGATAAGATATTTAACGGTTTCTCCAACCAAACAAACTTCAAATCGCAATACTCCATGGGTTGAAGGATGCTGAGGTCCCATATTAATAATATAGTCCTCATTTTCTTTTATAATAATATCTTTAATTACTTCTTCCATAGCTGCGTTATTTACGTTCAATGGTATGTTCGTCGGTATAATCCTTTCTTAGAGGGAAGCCCTTCCAATCGTCATCGAGGAACAACCTGCGCATATCGGGGTGATTATTAAAGCGGATACCAAATAAGTCGAAAACTTCTCTTTCAAAATATTCAGCAGTTCTCCAAATGTCGCAAACAGTATCGAATGAAGGATTCTCACGATTATTGGTTTTGACCTTTAAAACCAAATCATGTTTATGAGAGGTGCTATTTAGATGATAAACTACTGCCAATTCGGAACCATAATCTACACCCGTTAGGCAAAAGAGGTAATCAAAACGTGTCTCAGGATCATTTTTGAGCCACAGAGCCAATTTGTGCAAAGAAAGGTGAGGTATAAGCGCTTCGGTGAATTGCTTATTCTCAGAAAATTCGGCATCGGGTACTTGCGATGAAATTTTTAATTTCAAATCTTCGTTTGTCATTTCTAATACGTGTAAAGCTATTTATTTTCTAAATTGCTGTTGTGCGGTTGAAATATTGATTCCGTTTTAATTTTGCGTTGTAACTGCATTACACCATAGAGTAATGCTTCAGGGCGGGGTGGACATCCAGGAACATAAACATCAACAGGAATAATTTTATCAACTCCCCTAACCACGCTATATGAATTATAGTGAAAAGGACCTCCAGATATAGCACAAGCGCCCATTGCAATAACATATTTGGGATCGGCCATTTGATCATATAAACGTTTCAGTACAGGAGCCATTTTATGAACAATAGTTCCTGCAACAACAATAACATCTGCTTGTCGAGGCGTGGCTCTATAAACCTCTATTCCGAAACGGGCAAAATCATGTCGGGGAGCCCCCGCAGCCATCATTTCAATGCCGCAGCAACTGGTAGCAAAGGTAAGGGGCCATACAGAATTCGACCTTCCCCAGTTTATAATATTGTCAATACTGGTAAGCAATACATTGCCCCCTGTTTTTTTGAAGATTTCCAATGAATCATTATCATTAAAATCATCGTACTTCATAGACTTTATATTTACACCCATTTGAGCGCTCCTTTCTTCCAGGCATATAAAAGACCCAGAGCCAATATAAAAAAGAAAATTATTATTTCTATAAATGCGGTCATCCCCAAATCTTTCATAACCACAGCCCAAGGGAATAGAAATACGGTTTCTACATCAAAAATGAGATAGATAATAGCGAACAAATAATAACCGACATTAAATTGAATCCAAGCACCTGATTTTACAGGAATACCACACTCATAAGGCTCCATTTTTACAGGATTCCATGACTTAGGTGCCACAAAGGAAGAAAACAAAATGGCTCCACCTACCAGTATTACGCCCAATAGAAAGAACAATACCAATGATTCACTATTCATATCAATTATTTACAAGTAAGAAACAAATATATATGCTTAAAATAACTTTGAGGGGGCAAATGTAATCAATTTTTGATTTATTTTAATGAAATTTTAATATTTGATTAAACACTTGATATAAAACAGTTTAATATATGTTTTGTAACATATTTTTCGATAACGATTAAGAATGGGTTTACATACATTATATTCTACAATCCAATCCTTATGAAGGATTATACCTCGACATTTTCAATATTTTTTGAACATCCTCTTCCTTCATTAATTCAGATAAAGTAACTTGTGTTTTGTCCATGTATTTTTTTACAATTTGGTAACCTATCCAAACAACAGCCCTGCCTGGAGAATCATTGGTGAAATCTTTAGTAAAAGGTGCTTCACCCGTAAACTTACGAATGGTAAAAAAATCATCGGTAAAAAGCAATTTCTTTTCAGCCAGATAGGTCCACATTTTTCCTTCATTCTCTTCACACCAAGTCATTTTTCCTTCAGCAATTCCTAAAATTTCATATAATGGCTCTTCAGGGGCAAATTGTTGGGTTATATAGTATAGTTTTCCATAATAAATCATCGCGTCTACCAACTTATGATCCCTTTCTTCAAATGGAAAATCAGTCATTAACAATCCGGTAACAGCATCGGGTACAATCTTTGAAGGATTCATCCATTGTCGTTTATAAAGAGGTAATGCCAAACGCTTATAGAATTCACTTTCCGATCCCAAATATTTATCCAGCCCTATTGCCAGAACCGAATCATCTACCGCTATTGATATATTAAACCCCGAAATAAAAGTATAAACATAAGGAATGTGGATTTCGGGAAAATGATATTTATAACGTTGTAAAGCGTTCTTCAATTTATCAGATAGGGGATTCATATTATCGAATACTTCTTGCGATGCTTGGTACGACAAATAAATATCTTTATCTGTAACAAATTGTGTTAGGTAGGTGCTAAAATGTGGATC
>JAIFLP010000109.1 GCA_020049015.1 Bacteroidota bacterium
CCCATCGGACAAAGTGCATCCTGAATGCAATCTCTTATTTGCATGGTAAGCCTTTCCTGAACTTGCAAACGGCGAGAGTAAGCATCAACCACCCTAGCTATTTTGCTTAAACCTGTAATTTTACCATTAGGAATATACGCTACATGCGCTTTCCCAAAAAATGGAATCATATGATGTTCACACATGGAATACAATTCAATATTCTTAACTAAGACCATTTGCTGGTAATTCTCTGTAAACTTTGCTGAATTCAAAATTTTATGCGGATCAATATTATACCCCTGTAACAAAAATTGCATAGACTTTGCTACCCTCATAGGGGTATCTTTTAAACCTTCTCTCTCAGGATCACCTTCTGCTAAGTTTAGTATCTCGCGGTATAGTCCCGCTAATTTTTCCGTTTTCTCTTTACCGTAGCGCTCCACCTTCTGATATCCTTCATCATCAATATAGGTTGCTCCCTTAAATTCCAACTCACTCATAATCTTATTTTAATTTCCAAAATACTCAACATAATTATTCTCAGTTTCGATAATCTTTACACAATGTAATTCCGCTCCCAATGATTGTATCCCAAAATTCAATTCGTGCCAAATTGCAATGGCTATATTCTCCGACGTTAATATCTTTCCTTTCAAAAAATCTACTTCAATATTTAAATTTTTGTGATCCATCTTTTCAATTACTGCGTTCTGAAGCAGACGACTCAAATCTTTTAAATTCACCAAATAACCAGTCTCTGGATTAATACTACCCTTTACCGTTACAAAAAGCTCATAGTTATGACCATGCCAATTGGGATTTGAACAATTGCCATATAAATCTTGATTTTTCTCATCAGTCCAATCTTCTCTGAACATCCTGTGGGCTGCACTAAATCTTTCTCTGCGGGTAATATAAATCATATTGATTTTTTGCCTATTTTTACGAAATAATAAACAAAGATAAGATATTTGTTTGTAAATAATAATCATATCTATGCATAATAAACAACAAAAAATATTAATTGTTTCTGCCACTCATAAAGAAATGGATATAGTTTCTGAAATCTCTGCACCAAATACCGAATTAGAAATTGACAAATTGGTAACAGGTATTGGAACAGCATTTACTATCTTTCATTTACAAAATCAACTCCTCAAAAAGAAATACGATTTGATTTTAAATATTGGAATCTGCGGTTCTTTTCAATGCAGGTTCCCAATTGGCATAACAGGAATAGTAACCGAAGATTGCTTTGCCGACTTGGCTATACAAGAAGAAAATAAATTAACAGATATGTTTGAAATGGGTTATATTAACCATAATTTATTTCCCTTTTCAGAAGGCAAACTTAAGAATGAATATCATAAAAATTACCCTACATTGGCAAGTTTGCCAACATTCAATGCTATTACTTGTAATACAGTGCATGGCGAGAAAACAATGATCAAATTGTTTGAAAGAAAATACCATGCAGATATAGAGACTATGGAAGGTGCTGGTTTTTTTTATGTCTGCTCGGAATTAAAACAAGCCTGCGTTCAAATCCGCTCTATTTCAAATTATGTAGAGCCCCGAAATGAAAAAAACTGGAATATATCTCTGGCTTTAAATAATTTAGGTTTGGTTGTTAATAGCTTCTTAAAAGAATTTGGTTCGAAACAGGAAAGCTTGTAATATATTTGTAAAAATTGTGAAATTGTGAAACAGTATTTAGATTTACTACAACATGTTAAGCAACAAGGTGTTAAAAAAAGCGACCGTACAGGTACTGGCACCTTAAGTGTTTTTGGTTATCAAATGCGTTTTGATCTATCGGAAGGATTTCCATTGCTCACTACCAAAAAACTCCATTTACGCTCCATTATTTATGAACTTCTTTGGTTTTTAAAAGGCGAAACAAATATTCGTTACCTTAACGAAAATAATGTTAGCATTTGGAACGAATGGGCTAATCCTCAAGGCGAATTGGGTCCTGTTTATGGTCATCAATGGAGAAAATGGACTGGTCAAGATGGTAAAGAATATGATCAGTTTAAAGAACTTATAGAGGGCTTGAAAAAAAATCCTGATTCAAGACGACACATTATAAGCGCATGGAATGTAGGTGATTTGAATAAGATGGCTCTTCCCCCCTGTCACGCTTTATTTCAATTTTATGTAGCCAATGGAAAAATCTCTTGTCAGTTGTATCAACGAAGTGCTGACATATTTTTGGGGGTACCTTTTAATATAGCATCATACGCCATGTTACTAATTATGGTAGCCAAAGTTACAGGCTACGAAGCCCACGAATTTGTACACACATTGGGTGATGCACATATTTATCTCAACCATCTGGAGCAAGTTGATACTCAATTGAGCAGAGAGGTACGCAAACTTCCAACTATGAAAATAGTGCGGGATGTGAAAGATATTTTTGATTTTCGATTTGAAGATTTTCAATTAGAAAACTACGATCCCCATCCTCACATAAAAGGAGAAATTGCAATATGAACATCCAACGCAAACCCGATTGGTTGAAAATAAAACTTGCAAAAGACAATCACTATTTACAAGTTAAATCTTCGCTTGATAAACACCGCATGCATACTATTTGTATTAGCGGCGATTGCCCTAATATGGGCGAATGTTGGAGCAATGGCACGGCTACATTTATGATACTTGGCGATATTTGCACCCGCAATTGCAAATTTTGTTCTGTAAAAACAGGTAAACCACTACCTATAGATGAAAGTGAACCTGAACGTTTAGCATTATCAATAAAAGAATTAAACATCAAACACGCCGTTATCACTTCTGTTGATAGAGATGATTTGAAAGATTTTGGTGCCCAAGCATGGCATAATACAATTCTTACTGTTAGAAAAATAAATCCACAAACAACCATTGAAGTTTTGGTTCCCGATTTTCAAGGAAATGAAAATTACATTCAAATAGTATTGGATGCTAAACCCGATATCATATCGCATAATTTAGAAACTGTAAAAAGATTAAGTCCGATAGTAAGAAGTAAAGCTTCTTATGAAGTAAGCCTTTCAGTTTTAAAATATATGTCGCAACACTCTAAATTATCCAAAACTGGTATCATGCTTGGATTAGGTGAAACAATAGAAGAAGTGTACAAAACCATGGATGATTCAATAGATGCGGGTGTGAAAATATTTACTATAGGACAATATTTACAACCCAGCAGAGATCACTATCCCGTATCGGAATATATCCATCCTGATGTTTTTTCTGCCCTCAAAAACGAAGGCCTCAAAAAAGGCTTCAAATATGTTGAAAGCGGCCCCCTTGTTAGATCGTCATATCATGCTAAAAACCACATCAATTAAATGAACCAACCAATCATACAATATCATAACTTAGGACTAAAAGACTATAAAGAAATTTGGGATTATCAAGAAACACTTTTTGATAGGGTATTAAAACAAAGAGACGATAATGATGATCAATCAAAGGTCAATCACCTTATATTTGTAGAACATCCTCACGTTTATACTTTAGGAAAAAGTGGTTCTGAAAACAACCTATTAATTGATTATATTCAACTTCAAGCAAAAGATGCCAACTTCTATAAAATAAACAGGGGCGGCGATATAACGTATCATGGACCCGGTCAATTAGTAGGTTATCCTATCATTGACTTGAATGCATTTAAAATTGGATTGAAAGATTATATTCACATGCTTGAAGAAGCTATCATCATTAGTTTAAAAAAATATGATATTGCATCAAGCAGATTAAATGGAGCTACAGGAGTTTGGATTGATATTGACAAACCAGGAAAAACAAGAAAGATATGTGCTATTGGAGTGCGAAGTAGTCACTGGGTTACTATGCATGGTTTTGCGCTTAACGTAAATACCAATTTATCTTACTTTAGTCATATCAACCCATGCGGGTTTACGGATAAATCGGTTACTTCAATTGAAAAAGAATTGGGATATAAAATAGATTTTGATGATTCGAAAATGAAAGTGAAAGAATCGTTCAAAGAAATTTTTGGTTTTAATTATATGGAATAAAAATTGTACCTATGACACAAATATCTATTATTGTAGCCATTGCAAAAAATTATGCTATCGGTAAAAACAACGATTTATTATGGCATATACCTGAAGATCTCAAACGCTTCAAAAAAATCACCTCAGGATGTCCGGTAATAATGGGTAAAAGAACATATTATTCTCTACCCAAGAGACCCCTTCCGAATAGAGAGAATATTGTAATTACAGATATTAAAGATGAAGTAATTGAAGGTTGCACTATGGCATATTCCATTGATGATGCGGTGAATAAAATGGATCCTGAAAAAGAAAATTTCATTATAGGTGGAGCCAGTATTTACAATCAATTTATGCCTATTGCAAATAAGTTATATATTACTTGGGTTCATAAAGATTTTGATGCCGACACATTTTATCCAGACATAGATTTTAACAGCTGGATGGAAACAGAAAGAACTGATATGCCAGTAAATGAAACATTAGGTTTTTCATACTCATATATAACCTACATAAGAAAGTAATTGCATTTATTAACAAATAAGAAATGATATTTCCTATTTGCTATTTTCTTTATTAATTCTACCCAAATAGTAATTGCTGCAAACCATTAATAAATGTTCCTGATCAATGGGCTTGGGAATATAATCATTACAACCAACTTCTAAGCAGCGTTCTTTTTCAATATCCAATGCGTATGCCGTACAGGCTATTATCGGCAAATCACTATTCGTTTGTCGAATAATTTGAGTTGCCTCAAATCCATTCACCTCAGGCATATTCATATCCATTATAATCATATCAATGCTTTTAACGGCACGAAGTTTATCCAGCACCTCTATTCCATTAACCGCCCTTATAATAGTTATCCCAACTACTTCAAGAATATCGTGAATCAATCGATAGTTTATATCGTTATCCTCAGCTATCAACACATTAAAGGATTCAAACTTTTTAACAACAGAATTTAATTTATTTATTTTAACAGGCTTCACCTTTTTTTCCGTATTTTTCAACTCTTTACTTTTCTCAAACTCACAATAAAAAGTGCTGCCTTTTCCAACCACAGACTCTACTGAAATAGTTCCACCTAATAACTCAACCAAATTTTTTGAAATAGTAAGACCCAATCCTGTTCCCTGATAGCTGCGATTCAAGCCATGGTCAACTTGCATAAACCTCTTAAAAACATTATCTTTCATATCATCGGGTATACCAATACCCGTATCTTTTACATAAAATAATATTTTTCCACTTTTCAATTTATACCCTAATTCAACATAACCTTTATGAGTAAATTTTATTGCATTATTCAAAAGATTTACCAATACTTGTCGCAGTCGCAAAACATCGGTCATCAAAATCATGGAATCTTGCTCTGCATCAA
>JAIFLP010000136.1 GCA_020049015.1 Bacteroidota bacterium
GGATTGTGTTGATTTTTTCGGTCTTTTACAACGAGTGTCGTAACTGGCGCTTTTGATTTTTGATTGAATAGAATGTCGTGCCCCATGCATAGTCCAAATGAGATGTTTAATTCTGTTTCTTTCTGTTCTAAAAAGTGTGCTTGGCCAGCCGGATTACACGAAATGCCTTTAGCGTCAGTTCCGAGCATTTCAGAGGATGGAATTCTCCCAGTATAACAGTCAATAGAATATACTTCAAATTCATCTTTTAATGCTTCTATTAACTTAGCTGTTTCTTTTTTGAATAGAATACAATGGGCTATGCCTATGCGCTTTATTCCTGATAGTCTGGCATAGTTTTTTATCTCCTCAATTCTGTTTTTGCCAGGTAACATTGCTTCTTCAGCAATTCGCATCTTTTCTATATCTGAGTCAGAGTATAGTTTTTTATGTTCTTCTTTTTCCATTTATCTTTTTTATTTTAATGTAAACCATCAAGGTTTTTAAAAACCTTGATGGTTTACATTATTTATTATTTATTATTCTAACTCCAGTATGAATTTCTCATCAATTTCTTTTTGATGGAAAGCCCAGAAGCTTTCTTTATCCTCGAACCATTTTATTACTTCTGTTCGACTCAAACTTGTAGCTTTTTCCGAAAAGAGACTTTCAAATGAAGAATGCTTCCAATCTCGCAAATCTTTAACAAATCCATGATGAACAGGATTGTAATGTATGTAATGAATAATCTCTCTAAAATATTCATTGCTATCAATATGTTTTCGTTTGAAACGAGGAATGAACAAACTACCTCTTCGGTTTTGTTGTTTATTGAAAGCTTTTGTATATGAATTAAATAAATTGCTGAAATGTTGACTAATTAAACCTTCAAGGTTTTTAAAACCTAAGTTTAATATTTCACATTCGCTTTTTATTCTAACTGCAAAGTGGAAATGGTTTGGCATCAAACAATAAGCATAGGTATGTGCAACAGGGTTGATAAAATATGCATATCGTTTTAGAAAAAAAAGATAATTTCCTTCGGTAATAAATAGATTTTCGTTTCCGTTGGCATGATTATATATATGATAATATTTATCAGGCTCTAAGGGGATTAAATAATTATTGCCACTCATTTTTATTTTTTTAAATTGGTTTAAACCTTAAAGGTTTAAATATATATTTATTTTAATTAAAAACGAAATAGCCTAACTATTTTTAATGTATCATATCAAATAACATTCCCGTAGCATCACCTACCATTTTCCGACAAAATATCTTGTGGTGTTTTCGCTCTTCAATTTCTGCTTCTGTAGCATGTTTTTTTAGTAATTCATAACAATTACTGGTTCCATGCAGACTTTCTATTTGTTGGTTCAATTCACGTACCTTTTTGTATGAATGCAGTTTGCTTTCCATGTCTTGAGGAAGCTCATTGCCGTAACGCAACCCCAGTACCATAAATGCACCGGTTACTGCTCCGCATTTTTGCCTTAGCCTACCCATGCCGCCTCCAAAGGTTGATGAGATAAGCTTGGCTGTGCGTTCGTCTAATTGAAATTCTGGAGCAAAGGCTAATAATACCGATTGTGAACAGGCATAACCTGCATCAAAATAAGCAACCGCTTTTTCTATGGTTTCCTGTTTTGTCATTTTTTATGCATTTATAATTTTTTGAACGTTATGTTTTTCAATTTGTGCAGAAACAAATTCAGGTATTATACAGGGCTTCCAATTTGATTTTTTTACAAATGCCAAGCCTGTTTCCGCACTATTAATAAGTTCGTTTTTTTCATTATATATTTCATAAGTAAACCAAATGCGGGGTCCTTTTATGGCTTTTAATCGCGTTCTTACTTTTAAAATGGCATCATATTGTGTTGTTTTCAAAAACTTAAATTTCATATCTACCACCGGTAACATGTAGCCCATTTCTTCAATTGATTGATATGATAAACCTATGCTGCGAAATAGCTCCCATCTGGCAGTTTCGTAATACTTTGGATAGTTTGAATGGTGAACTGTTCCCATTTGGTCAGTTTCTGAATACATAACTCTAAATGTGTACTCGTGCTCTATCATTTTATTTACTATTATCGTTTGTTATTAAGTCAAATATTTGTTTTATCTCTTTGCTTGCCTTAGCATCAGGATATTCTTCAATAATGCTTTTGCAAACCAACATAGCGCTTACTATCTCTTCACAAAATTCAATTTTCCCTGCAAGTGCAATTCCTTTTTCCTTACACCAATTCTCTATTTCTAGTGTAATATTCAAATTCAGGTCGTACTTATTTATTACTACAAAGGTTTTTATTTTAAAGTTGGAAACCAATTCTACGGCCCTTTTCATGTCATGAAATCCACTGTTGGATGGTTCTGTAACAATTACTACTTTATTTACGCCGCTTATTGAGGATATAACCGGACAGCCTGTACCTGGAGGTCCATCAATAATGATGGTATCCCAATGCATTTCTTCTGATATTTCCTTTGCTTTTTCTCGCACCAAATGAACCAGTTTTCCTGAATTTTCTTCTCCAGGAGCTAAGCGGGCATGAATGATTTTTCCATTTCTGTAATTTCCCGCATACCACTTGCTTTCATCACTTGGAATCATATTTATAGCTTTTTCATCGCAAATTCTGGAGCATAATTTGCAACCGTCGCATGCAATATCCGAAATAGTTACTTGCTCATTGATTAATGAAATGGCTTCAAATCTACAATACTCTATACATATTCCACAATTGGTACATTTACTATAATCTATAACAGCTCTATGGCCACTGATAAATTTTTCTTCTATGTAATTTTCAGGCGTTAAAATCAAGTGCATATTGGCAGCGTCCACATCGCAATCTGCAACAATCATATCTTTATGTATGCATGCAAATGCTGCTGTAATACTAGTCTTTCCTGTTCCTCCTTTTCCGCTTATGATGGCTATTTCTGTCATTTTAATACCGTCTCTATTTTGTTCAGCAATTGGATAAATAGTTTTTTATATACAGGATTCTCTGATACTAAAATTCTACCTTCCGAATAAATCTTGGCTATTTCTCTATCCATGGGTATTTCCATTAGCAGTTCAATTTTATTGTCTTCTAAGTATTTATAAACATCTCTGTTTCCAATATTAGAACGATTTACTATCACCCCGAATTTTTTATTTATTTTCACCAAAGTATCTACTGTCAATTTTAGGTCGTTTAATCCAAAAGGTGTCGGTTCTGTTACCAGAACAACATAATCGGCCTTTTCTACGGTGGCTATAAATGGGCAAGAAATTCCCGGAGGTGAGTCAAGCAATGCTATTTCCCCTTCATTCACTTCTTTGATTGATTTTTTTATAACCGCAACAGGAGAATGAATTCCTATTTCAGACCGACCCTCAATTACATGTGACTTGTTATGATAATTATAGCTTGATATCTTACCAATAATTTTTGCATGTTCGCTGATGGCTTCATATTTACAAGCAAATGAACATGCTCCGCAATTATGGCAGAGTTCTTCTATAACTTTTATAAAATTTGAATCGGGCAAAAATAGTATGGCATTGTAATTACAATATTCATAACACTTGCCGCAAAAGGTGCATGCATTTGTGTTTATTTCAGGTACCAGCTGACTTATATTTTTTGTCTCAATTAGCTCACCTTTAATAAACTCTATTACATTAGGTTCTTCTGCATCACAGTCAATGATAGCAACAGGTTTATTCTCTTGTTGTGCTACCCAAAATAGATTGGTAGATACAAATGTTTTCCCTGTTCCTCCTTTGCCACTGGCTATTGCTATAGTTGCATCAGTGATCGCAGGCATTCTGACCTGTTACTAATGTATTTTGAATCCAGTCAGTAACCAGTTCTTTAGGACTTTTAGGTTCTGCTCCTACATTCACTTTAATACTTTGTTCTGTAAATAAATTTACAGCACGTTGTCCCATTCCACCAGCTATTACATCTGTAACTCCTTTTTCTGATAGCCATGCGGGTAATAACCCTGGTTCATGCGGGGGTGGAGTAACTAAATTTTCATTGGTAATCACATTGTTTTCTACATCAATAATGGCAAATTGTTGACAATGGCCAAAATGTGAACATAAACGCCCATTCTCTAATGGAATGGCTATGATATTTTTTTTCATATAGATGCTATTATTTGTTAATTTTTAAATATTTTCTAATTTTTAAATTTCAATCTTGGTTTCTTCCTTGTCCAAATCCTCTGCCTCTGCCTTGTCCAAGTCCCTTGCCAAATCCTTGCCCTGACCCTCTGCCCTGGCGACATGCTTTTCCTCTGCCAAGCCCCATACCAAATCCCATTATATTTGTTGAGGGTGCAATGTTTTCTATTGTTTCATTGTTAGTTTTTTCTCTGTTTAGGGGATTGCATTTCCCCATTTTTCTACCTGTCATAGAACCTTCATTGTTAGGTCCTTTTCTGTTTAATTCGGACATAATGACCTCCTCTTTAATTTTGTTTTAATTTGTTTATAATGTCTTGTACTTTTTTCTCTTCATCCTGAAATATAATCAGTTGTATTTTCAAACTGTCAAACAGTGATTTTACTTTGCCTCCAAATTCTCCCGATACAACTTTTGCGACACCTTTTGAAGCAACCAACTGCACCGCTGCTGGTCCAGCTCCTTCCATGCTTTCTTTACTGGGGTTGGGAATAAATTCTATTGATTGCACTTCTGTATCGTAAATAACAAAAAAAGAGCAACGTCCAAATCGTTTATCTATATTAGACTCTAAACTATTTCCTGATGATGTAATGGCTACTTTCATGAAACTTAATTTTAAAAATTTAATTGATCTTCTTTATATTGTTTAATTTCTGATGAACTGCATAATGCACAATTGTTTATCGTTTTCTCCCTTTCTATATCATTGAAATAACATCCGCAGGCATTACAATGATACCATTCGCTATTAAAAAAGACTTTACCCCCTTCAAAAATAATTTTTTTTCCTTCCACAAATGCTTGGGCAACTTTTCTTCGGGCACTTTCATATATTCTTGCAAATGTAGGTCGTGAAATTTCCATTTGTATGGCCGATTCTGCCTGACCCTTTAATTCATAATCACTTAATCGTATGGCTTCGTATTCTTCATAATGCAATACCACCACACCATGATCTTCTATTTCCCCAATAGGTTTAAATCCTTTGAAATGGGGTGGATTGCTCATTTTTCTAACGCGTTTCGGCCTAGGCATTATATTATCATTTGTTCGGTACAAATATAATGAGCAAATGCTCGTAATAAAAATTTTAGAGGCTGTTTTTTTAATTATTTTTTCTACCTGCATTTTAAGTGACTGGTTTACTGAGTAACTAAGTAACTAAGTAACTAAGTAACTAAGTAACTTATTCACCCA
>JAIFLP010000003.1 GCA_020049015.1 Bacteroidota bacterium
CAATGATTAAAAATTTTAATAGTATAGTAACAGAAGATGATATCTCAATTATTCCTTGCGCCTATCTTCATAATTATAATCCTGATAATGTTATAACGAATAGTTTTTATGACCAATATCTGAATGAAGCACCAGTTTTCTTGAAACCAGATGCTTTAAAACTCAGAGAATTTATAAAGAAATTCATTAAATTCGGAGACAATAAAGATATCCTATATAAAATTGAGAATGGTAAAATCAGACCATCAAAGCAATTGGCAGATTGTTTGTCATCTATGTTGCAAGGCAATAATGAATTTATAATGATTGATGACCAAAAGCTTGTTTATGAAACAGCTATTGCAATGTCGAAGAAAATTAAACCTGAAAAGAAACAAGTACTTATTGTGGAAGGAGGTCCCGGTACAGGAAAAAGTGTTGTAGCAATTAATTTATTAGTAAAACTTACGGAAGCTGGTTTGGTAACTAAATATGTATCGAAGAACTCAGCTCCTCGAGAAGTATTTGCGGTAAAGCTAACAGGCGTAAAGAAAAAAACTGAAATAAGTAATCTATTCGGTGGAACAGGGGCTTTTATTGACACTGATTCAGGGTATTTTGATGTGCTTATCGTTGATGAGGCTCATAGGCTTAATTTTAAAAGTGGCTTGTATCAAAATTTGGGAGAAAATCAAATCAATGAAATTATTAACGCTTCAAAAATGTCCGTATTTTTTGTTGATGACGATCAACAAATTCACATAAAAGATATAGGAAATAAGGCTTTTATTCAGAAATTAGCAATTAATCAAGGTGCAATAGTTAAAACTTTAACGCTGCAATCACAATTCAGATGTAATGGTTCTGATGGCTATGTTGCTTGGCTCGATAACACATTCCAAATAAGGGAAACAGCAAATATTAAACTATCAAAGAATGATTTTGATTTTAGAGTTTTTTCTGATCCAAATGAGTTGCTAAAAGTAATTGTTGAAAAGAACAAGTCAAATAATAAATCGAGAATAGTTGCTGGGTATTGTTGGGACTGGGTTAGTCGAAATGATAAGGCAAAAGCTGATATTGTAATTCCTCAATTTGATTTTGCTATGAAATGGAATTTACAAGAAGATGGAAGCACTTGGATTATTGGTAAAGATTCTGTAAATCAAATTGGATGTATTCATACTTGTCAAGGTTTAGAACTTGATTATGTTGGTGTTATTATAGGTAACGACCTTACTTTTACTGGAAATTCGATCGTATCCAATGTTCTTAAACGTTCAAATAATGACAAATCTATATCAGGAATTAAGAAGCAACTTAAAGAAAATAAAACTGAAGCCTTACAATTAGCTGATAGAATCATTAAGAATACATACAGAACTCTTATGACTAGAGGAATGAAAGGCTGCTATGTTTATTGCTGTGATAATAACTTGTCTGAATATTTAACAAGTAGGTTAGAAAGTAATGACCTACAACCATTAAGTGCTAGTATTGAAGCTGAAGTAACAGCACGAATCGAATGTGAAGTAAATGATGATGTGAAATATGTAGATTTCCTACCTCTATATTCTTTAAAAGCTGCTTGTGGAGTATTTGGAGAATGGCAAATTATTAAAGAAGATGGATGGGTAAAAGTTGATGGCATTGGGAAAATTAATAAAAGCATGTATGTTGTGAGAGCTGTTGGTAATTCCATGGAACCGTTAATATATGATGGCGATTTATGTGTCTTTAGAGCGAATGTTGTTGGCTCAAGAAACAATAAAATTGTACTTGTTCAACACAATAATTTTTATGATTCGGAGAATCAAGGAAGTTATTCAATTAAAAAATACACAAGCATAAAACAGTACGATAAAGAAACCGGTGAATGGCAACATGAAAAGATAATACTTAAACCGGAAAATAAAGACTATGAACCTATTATCATTGAAGACGAAGATGGATTTCTGGTTATTGGAGAATTTGTTGCAGTGGTTTGATTTCTATCAACCGTATGTCATTTCTTATTATGCAATTAAAGGGGCGCTAGTCCTGATATCTTCGTAGATATTATACAAAAAAGTCTTAAAAGGGGCGCTAGCCCTGAAATCTTTTCATAGCAAATAACGCAACGCATGTGTTAATTGAGAACGGTTGATTCAATTCAACAAAATCCCACTGTTATAAATGTTTTTCTTGTTTTTCTCCAATTCCATTGGGTAAAAATCCAAAATATTATATAGATTAGCAAAAAAAAATATGCCAAGGATATTTTCAAAAAAGGATAGGGAAAATCCTGAAAATGAGATGCAGAAGGATTATTACGATCGTCATAGTCCGCATATCGATTGTGATGAGCAAGTTAATTCAGGTGAAAAATTCAAAGTAAAGGTGGTATTAGGAGATGAATATTTACATCCCAATCAGAGTGATCATCATATAGCCTGGATACAACTTTGGAACCGGGAGACTTTGCTTTGCGAGGCTCGATTTACCTCTGATGCATTATGCCAGCAAGCCAATCATGCCGAAATTGATTTTTATATTGTAGCGCCTCAAGTGAGCATGAATCTAATGGCTATGTCGTATTGTACCAAACATGGTTTGTGGCAGAGCGATGCAAAAGCGGTAAAAGTTATTCATAAAGATTCATAGAAAAGCAAAAAAAATGGCTGAGAATCACAAACGTTCATGGAGACAAAGGATGAAAGACCGCTACCGGTTGATTATCTACAATGATAATACCCTGAAAGAAGTTGGGTTTATGAGGCTTACCGGATTCAATTTTTTATGGGTACTTGGTTTGGTAACTGTGGTTATGTCGGGTTTGGTTTATGTATTGATAGCCTATACTTCTATTCGGGAATTTATTCCCGATTACCCTGATAGTAATTTGCGAAGGATGATTATTCATAATAGTCAATTGGTTGATTCTTTGGAAATGGAGATACAAAAGCGTGACCGGTTTTT
Source organism: Bacteroidota bacterium (assembly GCA_020049015.1). Lineage (GTDB taxonomy): Bacteria > Bacteroidota > Bacteroidia > Bacteroidales > DTGW01 > JAIFLP01. Next base: position 2,938 of record JAIFLP010000003.1, read on the forward strand.
TCAGAATATGAGCAATATTATTTCCGGACGCGATCCTCTCGATGTTGGTGTAGGTTCACCCGATGACAGTATTCATGAAGTGAAAAACATTAATCTGAGTAAATCGGAGAGAGATTCGCTTATGCGAGTGGAACTGGAGCAGGAAGAGCAATTGAATCTGGCGGTTAGCAGCAATGCTTCCAAGCAAGAAGAAAATAGCAATACTTTGTTTTTTTATAAACCGGTTAACGGGGTTATAACAAATTTATTTGATGCAGCCCAAAAACATTATGGTATTGATATTGTATCCAAGCCAAATGAATTAGTTAAATCGGTACTCGATGGCACTGTGGTTATGGCTACTTGGACAATCGAAACAGGTCATGTGGTGTATGTTCAGCATAGTCAGGATTTTATTTCGGTGTACAAGCATAATTCTGAAATTTTAAAAAGAGAAGGAACTAAAGTTAGGGCTGGAGAACCAGTTGCTGTTATTGGGAATTCTGGCGAATATTCAACAGGTCCTCATTTGCATTTTGAATTATGGAAGAACGGTGTTCCCGTTGATCCGCAACAATATATTATTTTTTAGTCTAAGGATGTCAGAAAGGATAAAAAAAAGAGTTGCCATTCTTGGATCTACAGGATCGATTGGTACTCAAACATTAGATGTTATAAATAACAGTTATTGTGAATTGGAAGTGGAATTGCTTACTGCTTATGCCAATTCAAAATTACTAATTGAACAAGCCAGAAAATATAAACCCAATCATGTTGTTATTGTTAAAGAGGATTTATATCAAGAGGTGCGGGATGCTTTGTCTGATTTACCTATAAAAGTATATGCCGGAATCCGATCGGTAGAGCAAATAGTTGAAATGGATTCCATTGATGTGGTATTAACTGCAATGGTTGGTTATGCGGGATTAGCACCAACCATTAGTGCCATTAAAGCAGGTAAAAATATTGCACTCGCTAATAAAGAAACTATGGTGGTTGCCGGTGAATTAATCACCGAGCTAGCTTTAGAGAAGGGGATTAGCATTTACCCTGTTGATTCTGAACATTCAGCTATATTTCAGAGTATTGTAGGTGAGTTTCATAATCCTATTGAAAAAATTTACTTAACCGCGTCGGGTGGTCCTTTTAGAGGAAAATCAAAAGAATTTATGGAATTGGTTACACCGGCTCAAGCTTTGAAACATCCTAATTGGACGATGGGTGCTAAAATAACGATTGATTCGGCAACGCTTATGAATAAGGGTTTAGAGGCCATTGAGGCTAAGTGGTTATTTGATTTAAAACCCGAACAAATTGATATTATTGTTCATCCGCAATCTATCATTCATTCTTTGGTGCAGTTTGAAGATGGCTCTATGAAAGCGCAAATGGGATTGCCTGATATGCGCTTGCCCATTCAATTCGCGCTTACCTATCCCAATAGGGTAAAAACATCTTTTCCTCGATTCGATTTTACTGCTTATCCAAACTTGAGTTTTGAGCAGGCCGATAGAAGCATTTTTAGAAGTATCGATTTGGCTTATGCAGCCATGCGTAAAGGAGGTAATATGCCTTGTATCCTTAATGCTGCCAATGAAGTTGCTGTAGAAAGCTTTTTAAAGGAAAAGATTGGATTCTTGCAAATGGCTGATATGATTGAGAAGGTGATGAATTTAGTTCCATTTATTTCAAAACCCGATTTAGATGCTTATCACCGCACCGATTGTGAGGCTAGGAGTGTGGCTATGGAATTGGTGAGTAAAAGGAAATAATAATTAAAAACCAAACTTTTTACAAATTCTACTATATAAGTATATCTGGCGGTTCTTGTCTGCTATGGCTAGAAAGAAAATATAAACATACTTGCGAAGAAATATTTTAATTCGACTCCAATTACTCATCTTCATGGTGGCTTTATTCCTATTTGTTTTGAATTTATTTATAAGAGAATTTTCTTTTCTTATTTCGTTTTTAAATAAAAATTGCGATAATTCATAGTATTGAAATGCTTCTTTCTTATTTGTTTGTAGGCTTGAAAGACTTTCGTATACTGATGTTTTCTTTGATAATAAATGAAAGTCATATACATCACGAAGGTACGGATATGCGGTAATGTATCCGTAGTTATTCATCTGACTATGTAAAAAATTGAGTTTTATTTTGTCATCATCGCTCAGTACTAAATATGAATCAGATTTGTATATCACCGCTTTACTTCTTGCAAATACCAATGACGTAGGTAAATTCTTTACATATTTATAATCTGTTGCTTTAATATGTATTTCTATGGCGCCGATATGTTCTCGATGTGTTAATGAAGGGTAATGCTTTAAAATTTTTATAGCTTTTTTATTAAGCTGGGTTTTGTTCGTGTATCCCTTTTTTAATAGTAGTTGGGCTGCTGAGAAAAAAT
>JAIFLP010000034.1 GCA_020049015.1 Bacteroidota bacterium
ATAATAAGGATAAATATTATAATGGTTGTAAGCCAATACAATAAAGAAGGCTGCGACGCAAGTATTATATAAAACAATTCACTCATTTATTTTGAGGCCTTTTAGTTTAAAATTCTCTAACAGGTTAAAACTTAATACAACCAAAAGGGTTTATTACCTAAAAGAACCCTGCAAATTTAGTAAAAAAATCAATGTTGACCAGTAAATAATTTTTAGATTCTCGGGAAATGTTACCCATGTCTCTGCTATTTATGAAATGCTTACACAGGGGTATCTATTTAAGCTAAACGCCTGTATTTCTGAACAAAACACAAAACATAACTTATTTATTTTTCAATTTTATTCATCTTAACGAACAATATTGAAAAAAAATATATGATAAAATAAGTCTATGATAAAATTTATGTATAAATTAGACCGTTGAAAGAATAAAATTCACAATACGAAAAAATAGAGATTATGGAAAAAGTTAGGACGATATTGATTCCCTATGATTTTACTGAAAAAGCTGATAATGCTTTTGGACATGCGGTTAATGTAGCAAAAAATACTGGTCATGAATTAATTCTGGTTCACATTGTTAAAGATGAGAGTGAAGAAGAAGCTGTAAGAATGCCATTAAAAGACGCTTGTAGAAAATTAAAAGAAAAATATGGAGTAGAACCTGGCTTTGATGTCAGACCTGGCGATATATTCAACACCATTAATAACGTTGCCTTTGAGCATAATTCAGATATGGTAGTTATGGGTACTCATGGCACCAAGGGAGTGCAAAAAGTTACAGGCAGTTGGGCTTTGAAAGTAATTGTTGGTTCTCAGGTACCTTTTCTTGTAGTACAAGGTCCTCCTGTAAAAGACAAAATCTTTAAAATCGTATTGCCCATGGACTCAAAGAAAGAAGAGAAAGAAAAGATTAAATGGGCTTATTATTTCTCCAAACATTTTAAAGCAAAATTCATAGTGGTGGTTCCTCACGCCAAAGATTATTGGGTAAAAGCAGGTATAAGGAACAACCTTCGGTTTTTAAAGAATTTCTTTGATGGTTGCAAAGTAAACTATGAATATGAAAATGTTAAGCATTCAGATCTGCATACACAATCTATAGAAATTGCAAAAAAACATGATGCAGATATGGTAATGACAATAGTAAAAAAACATATGGGCTTCAGTTGGTTTTCTTCACCCAGAGAACTAATTTACCTTAATAATCCATATTCTCTTACCATTTTCTGTATTAATCCCAAGCCAGGAAGGCTTACCGGTGGATTTAGCACCAGTGCTGGATAATAAAATCTTTATTATAACCTAAACAAGGAACTCGTTCCTTGTTTTTTTTTACATTAGTATGAAGTTAGTTTTTGCCACGCAAAATCTTAATAAGTTAGAAGAAGTTTGCGCCATGCTTCCTAAGCAGCATAATATCATAAGCTTAGCTGATATTGGATGCAATGATGACATACCAGAAAATCAAGCATCGATTGAAGGTAATGCCATTCAAAAAGCCACATATATTTACACCAAATATGGTTTAGCTTGTTTTGCCGACGATACAGGACTGGAGGTAGATGCTTTAAGAGGTGCTCCGGGAGTATATTCGGCCAGGTATAGTTGCGATGAATTTCCGAATTTAAATAAAGAGGAACGCAATGCTGCAAATATTCATAAGCTATTAACTGCTTTAGAATCTATAGAAAACCGAAAAGCAAGGTTTCGGACGGTGGTGGCGTTAATTATTGAAAACAAAGTGCATACATTTGAAGGAATAGTTGATGGCGCTATTTCTTTAACTCCCAAAGGCTCAAAAGGTTTTGGATACGATCCGATTTTTTACCCTGATGCTTACACATGTTCCTTTGCAGAATTAGGATTAGAAGAAAAAAACACAATCAGTCATAGGGGAATTGCAATTAAAAAACTTATTGAATTTCTAAATAATCTTAAATAAACATAATTAAATCAAGCTTTGTTCGTTTCTACTAAGGTGATTAGGATTATAAAATAAAATCATGATAAAAAAATTTCTATTATCAATTTCGTGTTTGGGCATGATTTGTCTGCAGGCTATTTCGCAAATGGCACCGGGATCATGGCAAGATTATTTGCCCTATCAGGAAGGAAAAAAAGTTGTATTGGCCCAATCAAAAGTATACTGTGCCAGTCAGACAAGCATGTTTTATTATGATACAGATGATGGCAGCATCAACAAATTCTCCAGGGTTCAGGGCTTGAATGATGTTGGAATTGCGGCCATTGGTTACAGTTCAGAAGAACAAAGCATGGTAGTAGTTTATTCAAATGCTAACATAGATGTTATCAAAAATGGATTGATTAGCAATATTTCTGATGTAAAGAGCAAATCAAATTTAGTTGATAAAACAGCCAACAATATAGAAATAATAGGTGAGAATGCATTTATTTCTTTTGGATTTGGAATTGTAGTGCTCAACCTAAAAAAACTGGAAATAAGGGATAGTTATATTCTTGGAGAGGATTTGGAGACATTTAAAATAAACGATATTGCTGTAGATGACACTTATTTATATGCAGCAACAAACAAGGGTATATACAGAGCTGACAAGAACAATTCATTTTTAATTGATTTTAGCAATTGGACTAGGATAAATGATTTAATTGAACCTGAAGGCAATTATACCAGCATAGAATTTCATAAAAACCGAATATATACCATTTTAAAAAAAGAGGATTACGTAGATGATCGTATTTTTTCGCTTCAAGAGGGTATTTGGAGTGAATTGGTTTTGAGTTTCGGTATTAAAAAATATAGTAATATAAAGAGTTCCGAAGCTAATCTGTATATTTTGGCTGAGAATGCGGTTGGTAAATTGAATGATAACAATATCATTGAAAGAACAATTATACAATCGAGACCAACTGATTTGGTTAGTTTGGCCAATACGCTTTATGTGTCAGGCATAGATTCAGGCTTAATGATGATAAAGCCCGATAACAGCATGCTGAAAATAATTCCTGAAGGTCCTGCAGGATCAGAAGCGGTTCATATTAGTTTATGGGAAGACAATATTTATATATCAACAGGCGGCATGACGGAAGCTTGGAATCCGGGTTATTCGTCTAAAGGCGTATTTGCCAGAATGAATGGAAAGTGGCAAGTAATATCACCTTTTACACAACCTGGATTAACGGGGAGTTTTGATTTTCAGCGCACAGCTGTTAACCCGAAGAAACCCGAAGAATTAATTATGAGTAATTTTGTGGGTATGGGTTTATATAAGTTGATAAACGGAAAATTTTCAACTTTGTATAATGAGAGCAATAGTACCATATCGCAGTTGGTAATTGAAGATTACAGGGTTTATAAAACGTTTGCTACCACCTACGACGCTACTGGTAATTTATGGGTTTCGAATATTTATGTAGATAATTCGATATCAGTTTTAAAACCTGATGGGCAATGGAAGGCATTCAAATTTGAAAAAGCTATTTCGCTTAAAAATATTGGCGATATTATAGCCACCAGTAATGGTCAGAAGTGGGTTGTAATTCCTAAGGGTAATGGAGTATTTGTGTTTGATGAAAAAGGCACTATTGATGATGAAAGAGATGATCAGTATAAATCGCTTGCAATAAAAGTTGAAGAGCAGGAAACAGGTGTTTCGGTAAACGATGTGTACTCCATTGCCGAAGATTTGGATGGAAATATATGGGTTGGAACAGCAAATGGTCCTGTTGTATATTACAACCCGTCCAAAGTATTTCAAACTAATGAATTAACAGGTAGTAGGATTAAAATACCTAGAAATGATGGTACCAATTTGGCAGATATTTTATTACAACAGGAAAAAATTAACAGCATTGTAATAGATGGAGCCAATAGAAAATGGTTTGCTACCCAAAACTCGGGTGTGTTTTTAATGTCGGAAGATGGAAAAACACAAATTCACAATTTTACTTTCGAAAATAGTCCCTTATTATCCAATACAGTAAAGCATATAGCCCTTCAACCCAAAACGGGCGAAGTCTTTTTTTCAACAGATAAAGGAGTTATAAGCTATAGAGATTATGCAACAAAGGGCAATGGGGCATTTGATGATGTATATGTTTATCCCAATCCGGTAAGACCAGGATTTGAAGGCAATATTGTAATAGCAGGTCTAATTGAGAACACTATTGTAAAAATCACCGACATTTCGGGAAATCTAGTTTATGAAACAACATCATTAGGAGGTCAAGCGATTTGGAACGGAAAAACATTTGCTGATAGAAAAGTAAACTCTGGCGTATACTTGGTTTTTTGTTCCACCGAAGATGGTAGTCAAAGTCACGTTACAAAATTGTTGTTGGTTAGATAAGCGATGATATACAAGACGAAAGGAATTGTCTTACATTCTATTAAATATAGTGAAACATCCGTTATTACTAGTATTTATACGGAAGAAAAAGGTCGTCAGGACTTTATAGTAAAAAATGCCTTTAGCAAAAAATCGCCCATTAAAGCCTCAATGCTTCAATCCTTGAATATTTTAGAATTGGAAGCTGATTCAAAAGAAAAGAAGCAGTTACAATTCATTCGAGAATGCAACTTGCATTATCATTATACAGAAATACCATTTATACAAAAAAAAACATGCGTTGGATTATATCTTGCCGAATTATTATATAAGAGTTTAAAAGAAGCCGATAACAAGATGTTTGAATTCATTGAGAATTCACTTAAATATTTTGATATTGTAACATTGGGGAGTCAAAATTTTCATCTTTTCTTTATGATCAGATTTATTCAGTTGAATGGATTGGAAATAAACAATAATTACGACGCATGTAACAATTATTTCCACTCCGATACGGGAAAATTTGGGCCCTCTAAGTTGGCAACGCCATTTAAAGAAGAAATTTTCAAAAAGTTGTCGGTAATTTTAGGCAGCGAAAGGGAAGAAATTATGCAATATGAACTGAGTAATAACGAACGTTCAGAATTGACAGATATATTAAATACTTATCTGGAGAGTCATTTATTGGGACAAGGCAGGGTAAAATCGCTGGCAATATTAAGAGAGGTATTAAAATAAAAAAAGGGAAACCTAAGCTTCCCCTATATTTTTCAAACCAAGTTCGAATTATTTTACAGCAGCAGCTGTAGAATCAACAACAGTTGAATCAACAACAGCAGCAGCAGCAGCAGCAGCAGCAGCTATTGAATCTTCCTGAGCTTTTAAAATTGAATCTTGCTTCAAAGAATCTTGAATTCTTAATTCTTCAGCAGATTGACTTGGTCCACATGCAGTTACTAATAAACCTGCAACTAA
>JAIFLP010000190.1 GCA_020049015.1 Bacteroidota bacterium
ACTTTGATAAGAAGCAGCCAGATCAAATGCGATTCCAGTAGAACTATATGATTCTAGAACAGAATAAAGAGGTTTGGCATTAAGCCCAATACTAAAAGAATTATCAATTTTACGAGATACCACAATATTCGCAGCATATTCAGCCGCATAAAAATAGCCATTTCTTTCACCGGTAATATCGGCATATTGAAATGCTCCATAATTAATATATTGCAAACCCGCGGCCATATTATACTTATCATTAATACGTCGAGCAAAACCAATCTTTCCAAAATTAATGCCATCGTAAAAATCAACATAATTTAAAGAAATATGATTGTTTTGCAAAGAATTAAGCAATGCGGGGTTTTGAAAAGTCATATTAACATCATCATCAATAAATGCTACTGATTTGGAGCCTAATGAGGCCACTCTGGCTGAAGGTTCTAAGTTTAAAAATTGGTATACACCCTTACCTCCAACTTGAGCTGAAACTAAATTGCTAAGTACTAAAAAAATGAATGTAATTCCTCTAAATCGCATATTTCAAAATAATGATTTATAAATTAAAACCCTATACCCAAAGTGAAATTGGCTCGGGGAAGCACCCCTGTATAATTTAAATTAAAAATACCAGCAGAAAAATATTGATCATCATATTTTCTATTGCTTTGAGTGTATTTGATTCCGCCTCCAATATTAAAATCCAACTGCACATTTCTAATTATATATAATTTCACACCTGCTATAAAACCAAAGCCAATAGAATTATAATAATATTTTTTTTCATCTATTGAATAATCATCTGCCTCTTCAAATTCAATTTGATTGATATATTTTGAAGAAACATAAGGACCTACATACATAAGTGAATTACAATCAAAAATATCCACACCCAAACGTTGTGATCCAAATCGATACTGTAATTCACCACCTGCTCCAAGCCTTTGTTCTTTACTATTATCTTTTAAAATAAAACTAGTAAGAATAACCAATGATTTATTTCCAGAAATATTTCGCTCATAGCCAATCAAAAACGTACTAGCTGCCAATTGAAAAATTCCAAGTTTTACAGAATTTTTTGATACTTCTACATTATTAACAAGATCTTGCGCTATCAATTTCATATTAGGAGATGCTATATAATAAGAAATTAATATTAAAATGATCATTTTTTTCATAAAAAATATTTTTAACTTAAATTTAATATAAACAGCCACAATCGTAATTAGGCTTTAAAAATGTTTCAATAAACAAATATAGCATATCTGTAAAAAGGAAACGACTAATTCAGTAAATTATTGTATATACCTTAATTTTCGAGTTGATGCAATATCATTTTTGCAGATTTGTTTGCCCAATCTCTAAATACAGGAGAAATATCTCTGTGCTTTGGCATATAATCGATTAAAGCATTCAGGTTGAACCAATCAGACTGAATACCGGCACCAGTAATTTCGGCATCTAATGCATTACAAGCCTGTTCAAAATGATTACCGGTAGGCACCATTAAAATAGGCTTTCCGAGGTAGATAGCCTCACATAGGGATTCAAATCCGGCAGTAGAAGCATAACCTTTACAATTGCCCATATACTGTAGGAATTTTTGATCATCTAAGCGGTGAAACGAAAGATTATCATTAATACGCAAGTCCTCTGGAGCATCTTTTTTATCCCAGAAAAACCGGGCTTTTTGTTGAGGACAAGTTGCATGCCAATTAATTATTTCGTCGGCATAACCACTATTTAAGAGATAACCCAAAATAAAGCCTTCGTTTTTGGTCTGAATATCAAACAATTCCCTTCTTAATAAAGGCGGTACAACATATAATTTCTTTTGTGGTACGTTTTGCATATTTCTGAAAGAAAGAGCAAGATATTTTTCTGCCCGAAGAGACGTTATAAAGGTATTAAATCGCAACATTTTTTTATCCATCCACCAGCCGTTAGGAAATCTGAAAGCAGGATGGAGCAACAGAAACTGATGCCCAATAGCGATGTGTCGGACACGAGGATTGTAGAATAAAAAAAACAAACCGCACAACAACTCATAAAAATTGATAATAACATCGGGTTTTTCTTCTTTTACAATTTTATTTATATGCGCCAAGTTTTTAAAGTATTTCCTTGCAGAAAGTATATTGTATGAAATGGTGGACCATAATCTAATTTTTTTATTTCCCGCATCTGTAACAAAATTAGGACTTTCATATGTCTCCACCGGAGCATTAATTTTCTTATAAAAAAATTCCGGGATTTCTCTTCTGGCGCTTTTACCAACGAGCACACGGCAAACCTCATGACCTGAACTTCTAAGCATATCGCTTAAAGCAATTGCTTGGGTCATGTGCCCCCTACCCTCTCCTTGAACGATAAACAGAAATTTCATATTGCAAGATTATTTTGAGTTTGTTCTTCGTTATTCAAATCATTCCATTCGCTATAATGAATAATATCCCATTCACCTTCATGTGATTCGACAATAGCGGTAAGTGACTCCACCCAATCGCCAGAATTAAGATATAATAAATTTCCATAGTATTTTTTTGCAGGATGATGTATATGCCCGCATATTAATCCATCGAAACCTTTTTGTTCAGCCAGCACAACCAGTTCTTTTTCAAAATCGGAAATATAGGCAACTGCAGATTTTACTTTATTCTTTATCTCTTTAGAAAGGGAATAGTAAGGCAAGCCTTTTCTAATCCTTTGGGCATTGTATACTTTATTAAGCCACAACAAAAATGTATACCCAATATCGCCTAATTTAGCCAACCACCTCATATTGGTAGTAATAGCATCAAAAATATCTCCATGAAGAACCCAATATTTTTTACCTTTACTATGATGAATATAGTCTTTTACTATTTGAAAGCCTGCTATTTGAAAAGGCAATATATTATCTAAGAAGTCATCATGATTGCCCCTTACATAAATAATTTCGGTTTTATATTTTTCCATCATTTTAATGATGATTCTGAAGAAGCGGGTATGTTTTTTTTTCCATTTTCCACCCTTTCTTAATTGCCAACCATCAATTATATCGCCATTCAGAATGAGTTTATCACAACTTACTTGTTTGAGAAAACGAACCAATTCTTTAGCCTTTGAATTATTTGTCCCTAAATGGACATCGGAAATTATCAATGTTTTATACTGGTTCTTTTTTCTCATTTTTAATAAATTAAATAAAATGTTACATGGCAAAAATACCAATTTAATGTTAATTTAATGTTAAGCTCTTGTCGTAATATAATAAAATCGTTTGCATCAATAAATGTAACAAAAATTCATTAAAAAAGTTAATTTTGCCAGACAATATAAAAAAATACGAGTGAATACAAGAGAGTCTAAGAAAATTGGCATAGGAGTAATAATTAATCCAATAGCGGGAACCCGTCATAAAATTGATTTACCCAGATTGCTAAATGAACTTATCGACAAAGAAAGATTTAAGTTAAAGATAATGCTTACCCAATGTGGGGGTCATGCAACACAACTTGCCAGAGAACTTGTTAGGGACGGGTATTCATACATAGTAGCAGCTGGTGGCGATGGCACCGTAAATGAAACAGCAAGGGGTTTGATACATACCAGTGCAGCCTTAGGCATTATTCCCTTGGGATCGGGGAATGGTTTGGCCCGGCACTTGTGCATCCCTATGGACATAAGTAAAGCGATTAAGCTACTGAATGAACCCAAGATCAAAGTTATTGATTATGGTAAAGCCAATGATACCATATTTTTTTGCACCTGTGGTGTAGGTTTTGATGCTCATATAGGGCAAAAATTTGCTGAAGCAGAAAAGCGCGGATTTTTCACCTATTTAAAAACCACCATAAAGGAGTTTTTTTTATACCGACCAAGAAAGTATAAGATAATTACAGAAGAAGGAAAAATAGTGCGTAGGGCATTTTTAGTAACCATAGCAAATGCTTCACAATACGGCAACAATGCTTATATAGCACCGGATGCTTTAATTGACGATGGCCTGCTTGATATCAGTATACTAGAACCATTTCCTTTAATCATAGCACCCCAACTTGGTTTTCAGTTATTCACAAAAAAAATAAGTGCAAATCGCTATGTTACTAGCTTTAAATGTAAAAAACTGACTTTAAAAAGAAAAAAATCAGGCATTTTTCACTTTGATGGAGAACCTATGAAGCAAAAGAAGAAGATTAAAATTAAAGTTATTAACAAGGGATTAAATGTACTGGTTCCGATTAAGGGCTTTTAAAAATATATTTTTTTTTATGCTTTTTTTAAGAAAAGGAATTGTAATTTTGCAGCCGGATACATTTTGGTGGATACCGATGAAAAACCAGTCAATATTTTCATGCACCCTTAAAAAACGTTAAAATTTCAGTATTTGCTTGCCAACTCGGTAACATATTTGTGTTTTTTCCGTATTGGAACAGACTGAACATATATTTTTACAATTTGTTATTACTTTTAAATTAGTATTGCTCTATGAGACAATTAAAAATAACGAAATCAATTACTAACAGGGACAGTGAATCTCTTGAAAAATACCTTAATGAGGTAGCTAAAGAAGAGATGGTAACAGTGGAGGAAGAGGTTCAACTAGCCCAACGTATTAGGAATGGTGATCAGCAAGCATTAGAACGACTTGTGAAAGCCAATCTTCGTTTCGTTGTTTCTGTTGCTAAACAATACCAAAATCAGGGTCTTAGTTTGCCCGACCTTATAAATGAAGGTAATTTGGGTTTGATAAAAGCTGCGCAAAAATTTGATGAAACCAAGGGTTTTAAATTCATTTCATATGCTGTGTGGTGGATAAGACAATCAATTTTACAGGCCATAGCTGAACAATCGCGTATTGTTCGATTGCCATTAAACAAGATTGGCACCTTGAATAAAATTCATAAGGCATTTAATCAATTGGAACAGGAATTTCAAAGAACTCCTTTAGCTGAAGAAATAGCTGAAGTAGTTGATATTCCTGATGATAAAATTTCTGCAACTTTAGAAATCAGTGGTAGACCTCTATCTGTTGATGCACCTTTAGTTGACGGTGAAGATGGTAGCCTTATAGATATTATGGAAAATAAGGAAAGTCCGAGTGCTGATTCATTACTTATTAAAGAATCGCTAAAAAAAGAAATACAGCGTACATTAGCAACCCTTTCGGAAAAAGAACGTTGTGTGATTGAACTTTTCTACGGCTTGGGTAAAAAAGAAATGACTCTTGAAGAGATTGGCGAGGAAATTGGCTTATCAAGAGAACGGACC
>JAIFLP010000112.1 GCA_020049015.1 Bacteroidota bacterium
AGCTAACACTATATGCTGGTGGTATTGTGGTATTAATTATTTTTTCTATTTTACTTACCAGCCATATCAGTCATAATTTCGAAAAACCATCTATAGGAAATGTTATTGCTGGTTTATTAGCCGGACTTGTTGGATGCGCATTGAGTATATGGGCAGTATTTAATCATACTTTTATTCCCTCTGATGGAGCGCCCTTACATGTTGATATGAAGGAGGTTGGTTTTCAATTATTATCCACAGAAAAAAATGGATATGCACTACCTTTCGAGGTAATAAGTATATTATTGCTTGCGGCAATGATAGGAGCTATTGTAGTGGCTAAAAAAAATAAACAAGATTAATTATGATACAAGGTATTCCTTTACAGTATGTTTTGGTGGTGAGCATCATCATGTTTTTTATTGGGGTGTGCGGGTTTATTATCCGTAGAAACCTTATTACCATTCTCATGTCAATTGAACTCATTCTAAATTCGGTAAATATAAATTTTCTTGCATTTAACCGTTATTTATTTCCCGATCAGTTGCAGGGACATTTTTTTGCACTTATTATTGTTGCTATAGCTGCTGCAGAAGCTTCGGTTGCTATTGCACTTATCATTAATATCTACCGACGAATTTCAAATATTGAGGTAGAGAACATTAGCGAAATGAAATATTAACCAGTAAATTGTAAACATGAATACATTCTCATTTACCGCATTCATACTCATAATACCCCTGTTTATGTTTCTACTTACCGGTCTTACCGGTATGAAGTATAAACCTATCATTTCTGGTTTACTTGGTACTACAGGTTTATTAATTGTAACCATCTTATCCTATTATACGGCTTGGCTTTATTTCTTTCAGGTTGGTCAAGTAGGTAATACATATACATCCATTATTCCTTTCAATATTGAATGGCTTACATTTACAGAGAATTTAAAAATACATATTGGTATTTTATTAGACCCTATTTCTGTAATGATGCTGGTAGTTATCTCTACTGTTTCTTTAATGGTGCATATTTATAGTTTGGGCTATATGAAGGGTGAAATGGGCTTTCAGCGTTTTTTCGCTTTTCTTTCTTTATTTACATTCTCAATGTTAGGTTTGGTAGTTGCCAGCAATATTTTTCAAATGTATATTTTTTGGGAACTTGTGGGCGCTTCTTCATTTCTGCTAATCGGATTTTATTATCAAAAACCATCGGCTGTTGCCGCTTCAAAAAAGGCATTTATCGTAACCCGCTTTGCCGATTTTGGATTTTTAGTCGGAATCCTTATTCTTTCGTTTTATACAGGAACTTTCGATTTTGATAAATTAACACAACCTGGTACTGATATTTTTAATTCAGCAGCTACAGCTTCTTTTATTGGTATGAGCGCCATTACTTGGGCTATGTTATTAATTTTTATGGGAGGTGCGGGAAAATCAGCAATGTTTCCTTTGCATATCTGGTTACCCGATGCAATGGAAGGACCTACTCCTGTTTCGGCTCTTATTCATGCTGCTACTATGGTGGTGGCGGGGGTGTTTCTGGTGGCTAGAATGTTTCCGGTATACTTATTTCAAACACCCGAAGTTCTTGAATTTATAGGATATATAGGTGCATTTACGTCCTTATTTGCTGCTGTTATTGCATGTACTCAATTTGATATTAAAAGAGTATTAGCATTTTCAACCCTTTCGCAAATTGGTTATATGATGCTCGCACTGGGTGTCTCTGGTTATGAGGGTGAGCACGGTGTTGGTTATATGTCTTCCATGTTCCATTTATTTACACATGCCATGTTTAAAGCGCTTTTGTTCCTTGGTGCGGGTTCTATTATTCATGCGGTGCATAGCAACGACCTTAGAGAAATGGGAAATTTAAAAAAATACCTACCCTTTACTTTTATTACTTTTACAATCGCTTGGCTTTCAATTTGCGGTATACCTCCTTTTTCAGGATTTTGGAGCAAAGACGAAATTCTGGTAGCTGCTTTTTATCATAATAAAATATTATTCTTCTCTTCTGTTTTTGTTGCGGGGCTTACCGCTTTTTATATGTCGCGTTTGTTCTTTACAGTTTTCTTTGGAAAAAAACAACATTATCATCATACCCCGCATGAATCGCCTTTAATTATGACTATTCCTTTAATGATATTGGCTATTGCTTCTATTTTTACAGGATTAATTCCTTTTAGCCATTTTGTAACTGCTGATAAATTAGCTTTTAATACCCATTTACATCTGAATATAGCAATTCCTTCTGTATTGGTTGCATTAATTGGTATCAGTATCGCCTTTTTACTCTATTTTAAGGAAGGAAAAGTTGCCAATAGGATTACGGTTGCTTTAGGTTATGTGTATACTACTGTTCTCAATAAGTTTTACGTTGATGAATTATATATTTTTATCACTAAAAAAGTAATTTTTAATTGTATTTCACAACCTATTGCTTGGTTTGATAGACATATTGTTGATGCTACTATGGATGGTATAGCCCGCATTACTGAGTTCTCATCCGAAAAAATTAAAACCTTACAGTCTGGTCAGCTGCAACAATACGCGTTTGTTTTCGTTGGAGGAACCATTGCTTTAGTTCTGGCTTTTATTTATTGGTATGCTTAATTTGAAAAAAAATTAAATATGAATATACTCTCTTTGTTTGTAGTTATCCCGGTTCTTACAATGATTGGCATTGTTATGGGGCGAGATATGAAAGCAGTTAGATGGATTGCTGCTGTGGGAATGTTTTTACAACTGTTGCTTGCTATTGTGGTTATGTACCTCTATTTTGCGGAACGTAGCGCTGGTAATACTGCCGAAATGTTGTTGACCTATGATGTTGAATGGTTTAAAAGCTTGAATATTCATTATACAGTTGGGGTAGATGGTATTTCTGTTGCCATGCTTTTGCTCACCGGAATAGTTGTTTTTGCGGGTATTTTTGCTTCCTGGGAAGTAGAATATCTTCAAAAAGAATTTTTTATTTCACTCATTCTCCTAGCTACTGGGGTATATGGATTTTTTATTTCACTCGATTTATTTACTATGTTCCTTTTTTATGAAGTAGCGGTAATTCCTATGTATTTGTTGATTGGGATATGGGGTAGTGGAAAAAAAGAATATTCAGCCATGAAATTAACCCTTATGTTAATGGCTGGTTCTGCTCTATTAATGGTCGGTTTGCTGGGTCTTTACTTTAATTCTTCAACAACAGGCAATTTAACTTTTAATATTTTAGAAATAGCCAATCAAAATATTCCCTTAAACACGCAAATGTTCTTATTCCCATTTTTATTTGTAGGTTTTGGTATTTTAGGTGCTTTATTTCCTTTTCATACTTGGTCTCCCGATGGCCATGCTTCCGCTCCAACCGCTGTATC
The DNA here is from genome assembly GCA_020049015.1 of Bacteroidota bacterium. Classification (GTDB taxonomy): domain Bacteria; phylum Bacteroidota; class Bacteroidia; order Bacteroidales; family DTGW01; genus JAIFLP01. The sequence continues at coordinate 3,356 of JAIFLP010000112.1, forward strand.
AATGCTTCATGCGGGAGTGTTAATGAAATTGGGAGGGTACGGATGTTTTCGCGTAGCCATGTATTTATTGCCCGATGGTGCACAACATTTATCATGGATATTTATAATACTTACAACTATTTCAGTTGTGTATGGTGCTTTTGGTGCTATTTGGCAAAAGGATCTTAAATATATCAATGCGTATTCTTCAGTGAGTCATTGCGGCCTTGTTTTGTTTGCAATACTAATGATGAACCGTACAGCAATGGATGGCGCTATCTTACAAATGATATCGCATGGCTTGATGACGGCTTTGTTTTTTGCCCTTATTGGAATGATTTATGGAAGAACACATACCCGCATTATTACTGAAATGGGTGGTCTGATGAAGGTGATTCCTTTTCTTTCTGTTTGTTACGTAATTGCCGGTCTTGCTTCTTTGGGTTTGCCCGGATTAAGTGGTTTTGTTGCTGAGATGACAGTTTTTGTGGGAGCTTTTGAGAATACCAGTCTTTTTCATCGAGTGGCAACCATTATTGCTTGCTCTTCCATTGTAATTACAGCTGTTTATATCCTTAGAGTGGTTGGTTTGCTTTTATTGGGCCCTGTAAAAAATGATCATTTTAATCACCTCGAAGATGCCAAATGGTTTGAAAAATTAAGTGCAGGTACACTCATCGTTTCCGTTGCCGCTATTGGAATTGCCCCGCTTTGGCTTTCCAATACTATCCTTATAAGCTTACAACCTATTGTTGATAGATTAGTGAGTGCTGCTGCAATGGCCCATTTGTTTTAATAATATTATATTTGATAACAATGAATTGGAATAATTTTTTAATCATGCGTCACGAATTGCTGCTCATTCTAATAGCGGTAGTGATACTTTTATCAGAAATATTCACCTCTGAAAAAAATAAGAAAAAAGTGATTGTTTTATCCATTATTTTAATGGCGGTAAATATAGTTTCCGGATTTTTTCCTGCACAAACAGGTGAATTATTTGGAGGCATGTACCAAACCGATGCCATCAGAATTGTTTTTAAAAATATTTTAAATATTGGAGTTCTTATTGTTTTTTTACTTTCGGCACAATGGTTAAAAGGCGATGCAAACAAAGAAAAAATAAGTGAATTCTTTTTGTTGATGATAGCCACCTTGATAGGTATGAACTATATGATTTCTTCGGGAGATTTTCTGATGTTATATCTTGGTTTAGAATTGGCAACCATTCCAATTGCTGCATTGGCTGCGTATGATCGTTATAAAAGTAAATCGGCTGAAGCAGGTATCAAATTGATTTTATCTTCGGCTTTCTCATCAGGCATTCTGCTTTTTGGTTTATCTATGATATATGGTACAACAGGTTCAATATATTTTATTGATGTTGCCAATAATATTACTGGCGATAGTTTACAAATACTCGCATTTATTTTCTTTGTATCCGGAATGGCATTCAAGATTTCATTGGTACCATTTCATTTATGGACAGCCGATGTATATGAAGGCGCACCTATTAATGTTACTGCTTACCTTTCTGTGATATCTAAAGGAGCAGCAGCTTTTGTTTTTACTTTAGTATTGTACTCAGTATTTAAAAATATTGAACCCATTTGGCAAACTTTGTTGTATGTGTTGGCTGTTATGACCATGACTATTGCCAATCTTTTTGCATTGCGACAAGAAAACATGAAACGTTTTTTTGCATTTTCATCCATTGCTCAAGCTGGTTTTATATTATTAGGTATTATGGGAGCCAGTCAGTTAGGGATGGCATCAGTAGTTTATTTTATGCTGATTTATGTTTTTACCAATTTGGCAGCATTTGGTGTAGTATCTGTTATTTTTAATGCATCGGGAAAAGAAAATATGC
>JAIFLP010000159.1 GCA_020049015.1 Bacteroidota bacterium
TTATCCATTTAGTAATATCCAATTTCCCCTTTTGAGACTCTTCAAGAATTTCATAATAGTGGCTCTTTTCTTTATTTATTTGAGAAGATAAACTGTAATAACGTTGAGAATTACCATCTGATCTGGCAAGTAACATATCCGTCAAAGCCCTTGTAATTCGACCATTACCATCAACAAAAGGATGCAATGTAATAAACCATAAATGTGCAATAGCCGATTTTACAAGCTGATTTAAATTATTTTCTTCGTTGAACCATGTAATAAATACATCTAATTCTTTATCCAAATCTGCTGCCGGAGGTGCTTGGAAATGGACTTTTCGATGTTCAAACGAACCAGAAACAACTTGCATAGGACCTGATGCATCCTCTCTTAATTTACCCACAGAAATTGTATGAATGCCACTTTTACCTGTAGGAAATAATGCAGAATGCCAACTAAAAAGTCTTTCTTTAGTCAATGGCATATCACAATTTACTGTTGCATCCAGCATAATGTCAACAATACCATCCACACTTCTATCAGATAAAGGAATACCATAACCATCTAAACCCAAACGATAAGCTATGTAAGAGCGAACCTTATCACTATTTAGTTTTTCACCTTCTATTTCTGATGTTTTTATTACGTCCAGTGTTAAAGTTTCTAATATGGCTTCATTTTTTAAGTCAAAACCCAGTAACTGAATTCGACCACTTATTACTCCTTGTTCAAGTTGTACTTGACCAAGTAAATCAATAAATTCTTCAGCATTCCATGTAAAAGTAGGCCAGCCCTCTCTTTGATATAAATATGACCTCATTAGTCTTGTATTTTTATCCATAATAAACTCATTTTTAATCAATTTCAAATTATTCCGCAAAATATGCGGTAAAATTACTTTATATTTCCGCAAAATAAAAATACTTTCCGCATAAAATGCGGATAATTTGAAATAGAATGTTCATCGCTGATAAAACACTTTGCCTACTCTTTCAATATGGCTTATTAAATCGGGGTTTAATATATGCTTAAATATCGAAATATCAAATGTATAAGCAAGGAATAAATCGTCTAAGGATAATAATATTTTATTTAATATATCGAGATTGAGATTATTACCAAACAAACATAAATCAATATCAGAGCCATTTTTATACGTTCCTTTGGCCCGAGAACCATAAATAATTACTTTATCAATTTCATTAAACTTAGAAAAAACAGCATTTATTTTTGTAATTGTATCGGATTTTATACCATATTGATCCATTATGTATTAAGATTATCAAATTTAAGTTTTAATTCAATAAAAAGCTGATACCAATTTAAATAAATATGTTCTATAATTTCATCCGTTGTTTCCTCGTTATATGTATGGCTTGTTCTATTGCGGTCTTGTAACATAAGCATCCATAATTCGCCATTTTGAATGATCCCATATTTAAAAGATTCAGTTATGGCACTTCTAGGACCCGTAATTGTTTGAATACCCTCTGCGTCAAGATAATCTTTTAATAAATTCCACGATAACTCATAGGTATATTCAAAACATTGAATTAAACCTTGTTTTTCAAATTTGTTTAAAGATCCTTTATCAATAAATTCGGTAAGTTGCCCCAGTGCTTTTTTAAAATTACTATGACGTTGCATCCACCTAATATCAATGTTTTTATCCACAAAAATTCTATTATTTATTAATACCAAAATTAAGTAATTTCCATAAGTAATACAAGTGTTACTTAAAATGGTATAAACATTTTATGAGTTTACAGTAGTAAATGCATGATCAGTCATCCAACTTACATTTAAAAATTATATCTTTGAGAAAATTGCAAATTATGAAGAAATACTTATTAATAGTAGCGTATATGCTTATATATAATTCATGTGCCAGTCCTCAAGATTTAAAAACCGTAGAAAGTGTCGATTTAACAAGATATATGGGAGTTTGGTATGATGTGGCTTCCTATCCAACTCGATTTCAAAAGAATTGTTACAATACAGTTGCTGAATATACAATGGTGGATGGATATGTTAAAGTAAGAAATTCATGCCGCAAAGATTCGTTTGACGCTGAATTAAGTTCAATTGAAGGTAAGGCTTTTGTAGTAAAGGGAAGCGGGAATAGTAAATTAAAAGTTCAGTTTTTTTGGCCTTTTAAAGGCGATTATTGGATTATTGATTTAGATGAGATTAACTATCGCTATGCTGTGGTAGGTCATCCAAGCAGAGAATATTTATGGATTTTATCGCGCGAAAAAGTGATTGATCCTATACTGTTGGAAGGTATAAAACAACGATTAAGAGACCAAGCTTATGATGTTGAAAAATTGCGCATGACCCCGCAACGATAAAAAACAAAAGCAAATTCTGAGTGTTAATATTCATTATGTTATCTTTGGGCAATAAATATTTTTCATGGAAACCAATACCGTATTAATAGCATTTTTACTTACATTGTTTGCAGGCTTGTCTACTGGGATAGGCAGTTTAATAGCATTGATGGCAAAAACAACCAATACTAAATTTTTGTCGGTTGCGCTTGGTTTTTCGGCAGGTGTTATGATTTACATCTCCATGATTGAAATATTTCCTGATGCACGTGAATTTTTGCAAGAGTCTGCTGGCATGAAACTTGGCAGTTGGTATGCAATTTTTGCATTTTTTGGAGGCATGCTTTTTATAGCCATTATTGATAAATTTATACCTTCTGCTGAAAATCCCCATGAAATTAGGATGGTTGAAGACATGAATTCAGACAAGAAAGTGAAGTTAAAGCGAATGGGACTTTTAACTGCTTTGGCGATTGGAATTCATAATTTTCCTGAAGGTTTAGCTACATTTGCTGTGGGATTGCAGGATGCTTCCATTGCTATTCCCATTGCTGTTGCTATTGCCATACACAATATTCCGGAGGGAATTGCTGTTTCGGTACCTATCTATTATGCCACAGGAAGTCGCAGAAAAGCTTTTACTTATTCATTTTTAAGTGGTTTATCAGAACCGGTGGGAGCAGTTTTGGGTTATTTGATACTTATGCCCTTTTTAAGTACGGCCTTATTCGGAATTCTTTTTGCTGCTGTGGCTGGTATTATGGTGTTTATATCGCTCGATGAGCTATTGCCTTCTGCTAAAGAATACGGAGAGCATCATTTATCAATTTATGGTTTGATTAGTGGAATGGTTGTAATGGCAGTTAGTTTGAATTTAATGCTATAAAAAAACCCGGCTATACCGGGCTTTAACATAAATCAATAAATCTTTGTAATTCAATCTTTTGTAATTTATCTCAAAATTTAGACCTCGATTTAAAAATATCAAAAACTATGCCAGTTTTGTTACTTTTAAAGTAATTTTTGGGATTAAAACTCGAAAAAATCGCATATTCATCTTCAGATATTTTAAAAGCTTTAATAGTAATGGGTGTTTCGCTTTTAAATTCCAGCTTTAATTCGTAATCGGCTATTGGAGGTAAGCTTAAGCCATCTTTAAATTCTGAATGATTTTTATAGCTCAGAGCATCAATATATGAATTGATGCTGGTGCTATCACATTTGTTTCCATTTATAAACCAATTTATAGAATCAGTTTTTAGTGCTATAAAGCCTGAATCTGCTGGATAGGTAAAGCTCATTTTTTGAAGCTTTTCTTTGGTAAAGCGAGCTATTTTCTGGTTGCGGAAACTATTAAAAGGCTGGTTGAAAGTAAAAATGAGAAAGCCATTTACTGAATATACATTTTCTTCATCATATACTCTTACGTAGGTATCGCCTGTAATACCTCCATAGCCGCCTTGCTGACCATAAGGATTTTGTTGTTGTTGATAGTTGAATTTTCCGATTACCACATCGAGAATACATTTGTTTTTCTCAAAGATTTTAACTCGGGTTCCTGCACTATCTGTAACTTGATATTCATTCCATTTTTCTTTACTGGTTCCCGATAGTTTTAAGGGTTTTAGTGTTGGTAGCACATTAATGATAGAATTTATTACTCCCGCATCGGCTTCTACACTTAAATTACCCTTACTTGCTGTCCATGAATCTTTATTTTTTTCTAGTCTGATTTCTTCTTTATTTTCATTACTAGGATAAAGATAAATAGCGCTTACTTTTGTGGTATCGATTGTTTCATTTAATTGAGTATCTATAGTACTTTCGTATCGGTTAGAGCGAAATACTTTAATGAGTACAAAAACGAGTATTAAAGAGATTAATACAATCAATAATTTAAACTGATTATTTTTTTTAGCCATAATTTCTAATTATTAATAGTTTTCTTCAAGTCTTTTGATCCTTTTGTTGCGATTGATTTGGAATATGATTATTCCCAAAGCTATAACCAAAATGAGAGGCAAAGTGAAATTCAATATTTTCAACGTTGTTTTGGTACCGTCTTCTAATGTATCTATGGGTCGGGTTTGTACTCCTTTGGTTCTAAGATCAATTAGACCGGTAACGTCAGAAAGCCAATCAATACTATTAACCATCAAACTAACATTATCGGGATTAATTTGTTGTGCTTGGCCTTGTTGAGGATTTCCTCCTACTGCAAAATCACCATCGGCAATAATAATTAATTTTGATAAGATGTTTCCAATGAATTTTCCTTCAAATGCAGCACCTAAAACAAGGTTTGCTTTGTTAAAATCTGTATTGGTCCATTGTTTTTGTACTTCAAAGTAAAGTGGAGTACTTAGCGAACCCGATTTATCAGAAGAATATACTAATGGTGTGAATAAGATGCTATCATTGGAAACTTTTTCAATGCTGCTTACAAATTGAAAAATTACACCTTCTAATCCTCTGGTAACAGGGTGATCTGCGAATTTACCTGCAATGGGCAAATAGGGAAAAGAAATGCTCATTGGAAATGGAAAGCCAGGTTGTTGAACGTTTACTTGGCCGCATTTAGAGTCAATTACGAAATCTTCATTTATTTTAATTCCTTTATTGAGTAACCAATTTTCAAGACCTGTTCCTATGCTGGATCCCATTGCTGTGCTGAAATCGCCATTCACGCGGTTCATAGCTATAAAAATATTTCCACCTCTAGATAAAAAGTCATCTAATTGCATTAAATGAATAGGAGAAATACTGTCAGTGGGTCTGATAATGGCGATGGTTTTTATCCTATCGGGTATTACGCTGCTATCATTCAAGCTGAGGGGTTCCACTTGATATAGGATACTCATTTCGCGATAAGCTTGACTGATTTCATTGATACCGGGTTCACCGTGTCCTTGAATAATGCCAATAGTAGGTTTTTCGCTTACAGATATTTTTTTTATTGCAGTAGAAAGACTGTATTCCATAGCACCACCGGGTTGAACAAAAGGAATGATTTCTTTTTGGCCGTTTCCGGTAGTAATTACTGCACCTAAATAAGCTTTTTGCTGAATCATTTGATTTTTTTCGCGAACATCAATCATGATGGGTTGAATACCCTGCTGCATGGCATCTTTTTCTGATTGATCATCTTGTGAAGGATTTACAAATTCAAATACTAATTTTCCTTTAGAGATGCTGGAATATTCTATTAGCATTTCCTTGAAATCCTTGCGAACACTCATAATATTTGCAGGAAGATTTTCAGAAAAGTATGCTTTTACAGTGATAGGTTCTTCCAGATTTTTCAAAATATCACGACTGGCTTTGCTCAGTGTGTATTGCTTGTCTTCGGTAAGATCGAGCCGGAAAAAGAATTCCCTTGAAATGAGATTGGCAAATACTATTATTCCTATAATAATTGCAATATTGATATATTTTTTATTTTTCATATTCTTAATTTTATTTGGTTAACCGGCAATTTTTCTTTTGGAAAGTGAGTTTTCGGCAAAAAATAAACCGAGAAAAATAATGGAGAAGAAGTAAATGAGATCTTTAGTATCAATTACACCGCGTGAAAGACTTTCAAAGTGTTTGCTCAAGCTTAATGTGTTGAATAATTCACCTGTAATACCGGTCATGCTGCTTGCCATGATATCAAAAATAAGATGGAAGAATAAGCCAATAAACATAGATAAAAGGAATGCTACTATTTGATTATTGGTAATGCTGCTGGCAAAAATGCCAATGCTAATGTATGAAGCGCTCATAAGCATCAATCCTAAGTAACCACAAATTATACCACCATTATCAATATTACCTATACTGGCAACCGTTATAATATAAGGTAAGGTAAATGCGAGGGCAATTACTATGAGTAAAAAAGCGGCTAAAAATTTACCAATAATTACATCTCTATCTTTAACAGCTTTGGTAAGTAATAATTCTATGGTACCAGTTTTCTTTTCTTCAGCTATGCTCCTCATGGTGAGTGCGGGAATAAAAAAGAAAAGAGTCCAGTAAGCCATGCTAATAAATCCTCTTAAGCTGGCTTGTCCAATTAAAAAAATATCGTTACCATATAACCAAGTTAGAAAACCGCTAAAACCTAGAAATAACAATAAAAGTATGTAAGCTATAAGGGAGTCAAAAAATGAACTGAGTTCTCTTTTTGTAATAATCCAGATTGTATTCATAATGCTTATTAATTAATGGTTAAGTTTCTGAAAATATCTTCAAGTTTCTTTTCAAATGGGGTAAGTTCAGTAATTATCCATTTGTTTTGTACGCAGAGGTTAAAAACTTCTTTGGCTGATTTACAACCTGGACGACTTTGCAATTCAAATTTATTTTGACTGCGATCGTAGAAGTCAACCATAGCTATGGTAGATAAACTGCGAAGTGCGGTGAAAACAGAATTGGAATCACCTTCTTCAATTTTAACATGAAGAATTTCTTGACCCTCACTTTGTTTTTTTAAATTTTCAGCAGTGCCATCTGCAACAATTTTTCCTTTATTGATGATCATGATTCGGTCGCAGGTTGCCTCCACTTCGGGAAGGATGTGTGTGCTAAGAATAACTGTTTTTTCTCTGCCCAGTTCACGTATTAATTTACGTATTTCTACAATTTGATTGGGATCGAGACCGGTAGTAGGTTCATCGAGAACAAGAATTTTGGGATCGTGAATCATGGCTTGTGCTAAACCTACTCGTTGGCGGTATCCTTTTGATAATTCGCCAATTTTTTTATGTTTTTCTTTGCTAATACCGCAAATGCCTACCATTTCGCGAACTCTTTGCTGAATTTTTTCTTTGGGAATGTGTTGTAAGGCTCCGCAGAACTCAAGATAATCAATAACAGGCATGTCGTAATACAAAGGATTGTTTTCGGGAAGGTAACCGATGCTTTTTTTAATTTCATCGGCATCCTCATGGATGGATAATCCACCAATGTTTACTTCACCTGAATCGCAGCTTAAAAAATTGGTAATAATTTTCATGGTAGTGGTTTTTCCAGCCCCATTGGGACCTAAGAAGCCGAGTATTTCGCCTGTTCGTACCTCAAAAGAAATATCGTCTACAGCCCTATGGGCACCATACGCTTTAACAAGGTTTTTAATAACTATATCCATAATTATACAATTTATTTTGGAAGCCAAATTTATATCTTTTGTATGGGTATTTTCAAATGGATTTCTGTTGTATTCCCCTAATTTAACATAATTTAACAATAGGTTACTTTTCCTCATATTAGTAAATGAATTAGGTTTTTTTCATTTTGAAGTGTATTTATATAAACAAATTAGCTTTTACTTCGTAAAAGCGTGTAATTTGCATGAAACTTTGCATGTAAAATTTATAATTAAAGTAATGAAATTTAAATATTTACAAGGAATTCTGATTCTAATGATGATGGTTTCCATACATGCTCAACGAAGTTTTCAAACACTTAGCGGCAAGCTTAAAGACGATGAAGGTGTTAGTGTTATTCAATTGCCTGATAGTGGATATTTGGTTGGGGGTTATACTCAGAGTGCTTTGAATAGTATTACTTATTCTACACTTTCCCGCACTAATAAATTTGGCAAGTATTCCCCTATCAATTCTATATTTTCTACTCCAGTTTCCAATATTTCATTACTTACGGTTAGAAATATTGATTTTAACAACGTTTCTGGAAATTATGTTATTTTAAACAACAGTTTAAATGCATTGTTAGCTTTTTCAAAAGGGTATTTAGATATTGCAATTTCTGAGATGGATAAAAATTTAAATTTAATTTCTACTCATAATATATCTGGTAATCGTTTAGAGAATGCATTATCAATGGCAGTTTTGAAAGATGGAAATTATGCGGTATGTGGAACTTTGTTAGATTCTACAGCAATACCGCTGCCTAGACAAGATGCTTTTATATTTGTTTATAATTCGCAGTTGAAAAGTGTTAAATGGGGCAAAAGGTTTTTAATTGGATACGACGCAACTGCAACCAAAGTGATTCAGGATAAAAATGGTGAATTGGTAGTTATAGGTAGTTGCAGGAATAAGTTAAAACCTCTTAAAGGACACGACATATTTGTTTATAAATTTGACTCTGAAACGGGAAATATTAAAGATTATATAATACTTTCTGATAATAATATTGCGGCAATTGTAGAGAATGAAGCAGCAATGGATGTTTTACAATTGGAAGATGAGGAGTATTTATTACTTTATACTTTACGTGTTAATACCGTAAATTCTGATATAGGTATCGTTAAATTAAATAAGGATTTAAAAGGACAAAAGTTTTCTTATTCATTATCATCACCTAATGAAACGGAGGCAGTATCGTTAGTTAGGAATAAAGAAGGAATGATTGCTATTGGAGGTCAACTAAAAACAAATACTAGTGGATTGGAAGCATTTATTTATAAATTCAGAATAAATGGAGCCAATACAATAACGCCATTTTTTCAGAAGTCATATGGCAGTTCTGGTGATGAGGTGATGAGGCAGATGATACCGGCTAATCATGACAGTGGTTTTGTATTTACAGGATATACAAACAGCACAGTAAATTTTTCAAGTGATGCAAAGAATATTTATTTGGTAAAAGCCGATGTAGCAGGAGAAGCAGGTTGTTATAGTAACAATGCAAATTTAGTTTTGGCTAATCATACTATTAATTTTGATGCTGCAAAATATGATACTGTTCAAAATATGGTATTAACAGTAAGTTCTTTAAATTTTGTTCCTCAAACTGAAGATATAAAAGATAGTGTCCTCTGTACTTTAATTCCGTTAAGGATAGATGCAGGAAAGGATACTTTTATCTGTACTGGAAATACTATTAAAATTGGTGATACAATTATAGGTGGAACGGCGCCGTATACGATTCAATGGACTCCCAGCTACAATATTTCTGATGTTGCTATATTACATCCAGAGGTTAAGCCGGATATAGACACCATATATATATTAACTGTTACTGATGCAAAAGGATTAAAAAAATCAGATACAATAAGGATAAGAGTAGCGCCATCAGTAACTACATTTAAAGGATTAAAGGCAAGTTATTGTACATCAAGTTTTTTGTCAAAATTAATTCCAGATGTCAAGGGAGGAAGGTTTATTGGATCGGGAGTTGTAAAGGCTGATACTTTATGGTATTTTAATCCAGAGCTTGCCGGACCGGGTACTCATACCATTCGCTATGTTGGCTGTCCTGGAAATGAAACAGCGGTAGTTACATTGGTTCAGCCTGCACCTTGTGTTTCAACAGTTGTTAATGATGAAACGTCTTCAGCTGTTCAGGATCCGCAGGGTATTTTTACTGATTGTAAAGGACAAATATTTACTACTAACAAAAACTCAATATTAAAAGTTGATACTTTTGGAAATGCATTTATTTTAGTAGGAGATACATTAATTGCATCACATATTGACGGTCATGTTTCGGTTGCGCGTTTAAATTCGCCGTATGGTTTGGTGGTTGATCCAGGAGGAATTATTTATTGGGCCGATGGAGGAAGTCAAACCATTAGAATGCTTAGAAATGATACAGTTATTACCATTGCGGGTAAACCAAATGTAGTTGGTGATGTAAGTAATGTTGCGGGGGTTAATGCAGAATTTCAGAATCCGTTCGGAATAGCTTTAGATCCTGGATTGCAGTTTTTATATATTTCTGAAAGTAAATCTTCCAGCACAGAAAATAAAGTTAAGTCGATTGACTTAAGACCCGGGCAAAATTATTTTGTACGCACATTATGCGGGGGAGGATCTATTGCAATAGATGATATAAATAACAAAGTTAAATCGAATCAGGCTGAGTTTAGAAAATTAGGTCATTTGGCAGTTGATAATCAGAATATATTTATATCAGATCAGGAGACACATATGGTTTATCGCTTTCATTTTGGTTCGGATACGGTATTCCGATATGCAGGTCAGTATGGTAGTCCCGGAAATGCTACAGGTTCAATTGTTACAGCACAATTGAACACTCCAATAGGAATGAGTATAACTTGTCAAGGGGATGTATACGTTGCTGACAAAAATAATAATGCAATAAAAAGAATTTCCCGCAATCAGGTTACCCGTTTTGCCGGTCAAAACAATGCTATATGTGGTGATGTTGATGGAAGCGCATTAACAGCAAAACTTTGTCATCCGACAGCTATTTCAGTTTTTGTTAAGGGTTATATTGATATTGCAGATACCGATAATGATAAGATAAAACGATTATCTATTAGCGATTGGAAAGTTGGTCCCTGGGTAGGAATGGATACATCTGATTATACTTATTGTTTGGGTGAAGCGGCAGATACTTTAAGACCTTTGTATCCTTGCGGATTTTATAAAGGACCAGGTATTTCACAATTGCCTGATAACAGGTTTATTTTTACTCCACCAGCAGTTATTGGACAATATAAACTAACCTATGTTTTTAAAATTGGATATTGCGAAGATTCCATATCTGCAATTTTCAGGGTTGTTGATAATCCTACAGTTGATTTACTAGATAGTACTGCCATTTGTGCTCCGAATCCTGCTTTATTAGATGTTGGCGCAGGATATAAAAGTTATTTATGGAGTACATCGCAAACAACCCAAAGCATTAGTGTTAACGCCACTGGAAAGTACTGGGTAAGAATAACAGATTTTAATAATTGCCCTTCATCCGATACCAGTTTTGTAATCTCCAGAACGCCTCCTGTTGTTGATGCGGGAAATCCACTTACAATATGTGCGGGAAATCCCGTGAATTTGGGAGGAAGTCCTACAGCAACCGGAAATGCCCCTTTTCAGTATCGTTGGCATCCAGTTACTGGTATAATTCCAGCAGATACTATAGATTCTAATCCAATTGCCTATCCTCTTATAAATACTAAGTTTTTTGTAAATGTTCAGGATCGTTTTGGTTGTAGAAATCGTGATTCCGTTCAAATTACAGTGAATTTAGGTCCAGTTGTTAATGCGGGAATTGATGCAGATGTTTGTCAAGGTCAAAGTATTCAAATTGGTGGTTCACCATCTGTATCTGGAGCTTCGGGATCGGCAGTAATAAGTTGGGCACCGGCAGCATTGCTGAATGATTTTACTCTTGCTAATCCTTCTGTTTTAAATAGTATAAATGTGAATACAGATTTTGTTTTAACAGTAAATGATGGTCCGAATTGTATTAAAAAGGATACTGTAGTTGTAACTGTAAGACCTTTACCCGTAGTTGATGCGGGTAATGATGATAGTATATGTTCTGGTCAAAGTTTTCCAATAAATGTAAATTTAATAACTTTAGCACCATCATATACTGTTAGTTGGGCGCCTATAGTAGGATTAATACCTGATAATGCACTTAATGTTATAGCATCTCCAGCTGCTACTACTAATTATGTGGCAACAGTTACTGATAGTTATAATTGTAAGGCATCAGATGACATAACAATTGTTGTAAATTCATTAAATGTTGATGCGGGAAATAACAGAACTGTATGTGAAGGTGAGCAAGTTCAGTTGGGTGGAAGTCCAACCGCATCAGGTGTTACAGGAGCTATAAATTATTTATGGACAGGTGGATTATCAGGATCAAATCCGCAGATTATTGCTTCGGCTACACAGAAATATTTTGTCACAATTAATACGGGTAATTGTAGTAAAATGGATTCAATTTTGATAACTGTAAATCCTAAACCAATCGCAAGTATAAGCATATCCAATACAAGCATTTGTGAAGGCGATTCTGTTTTACCTATTGTAACAGGCGGAACATCAGTTACTTGGACTCCATTAGCAGGGGTAAGTAATACTGGCAGTTATACACCTGTATTAAAACCTTTGCTAAATACTAATTACAATGCTATTGTTTCCAATGTTCAAGGCTGTAAAGATACCGTTTCATTGAATGTAACTGTTCACAGCTTACCCCGACCACTTAGTCTGAAAGATACTATATTGTGCTCTGGAGATAGCGCATTTTTAATTGCTTCCGCTGGCGGTAATAATAGTTATCGTTGGCAACCTGCAGGATTGGTCTCTGATTCTTTAGCATCATCAGTATGGGTTAAACCGATGAGTGATCAGCTTTTTTCAGTAAATATTAAGAGCATTCAAAATTGTAATTTTGATACTTCTATTTCTGTCTCAGTAAAAACAAAACCTAATGCCAGTGTAAATATAAAAAAGGATACCACAATTTGTAGGGGTAATTCAATCCAATTCATTGCTTCAGGAGGAAATAATTATAATTGGCTACCCGTAGCGGGACTGAGCAATGCGGGTATTTTTAACCCCCTAGCATCACCTAATGATTCAACAATTTATACAGTTAGGGTTAGCTTGTTAAATGGTTGTTATAAAGATACATTAATCAGGGTTTATGTAAATAGTGTAGATATATCTGTTACAAATGATACAGCGATTTGTAATGGAAACAGCATTTCATTAATTGCTGCAGGTGCATCTTCATATTTGTGGACACCTGTATCAGGATTAAGCAATGATAAAATATCTAATCCAATCGCTTCTCCTTTAACTACTTCAACTTATTTTGTAACCAGTACAGATGCTAAAGGTTGTTCAGCAAAAGATAGCATTTTAATTACAGTCTATCCTTTACCAATAGCAGATGCGGGGATAAGCCGACAAGTTTGTTCAGGTGATAGTATTATTTTAGGGGGTGCAAATGTTGCTTCTGGAGGTACAGCCCCTTATCATATTAAATGGACGTCAACATATCTTCTTTCTAACGATACTGTGTTGCGGCCAATTGTTAATCCTATTAATCCTCATACCTTTTATTTAGAAGTTACAGATATAAGATTATGTAAAGGAATTGATTCAGTTTCTTTCGGTATTAATCCTTTGCCTTTATCAAATGCAGGTTTGGATGATACCATTTGTTATGGCTTTTCAAAACAAATAGGAGGAAATCCTGCAGGTTCAGGAACTATTGGACCATATACTTATAAATGGTTTCCTAATCTTGCCTTAGATTCAGATATAGCTGATCGTCCTGTATCTTCAGCGTTAGCAAGTACTTGGTATAAATTAAGGGTAAGTGATGGTAATAATTGTAAAAGTTTAGATAGTATGTTACTAACCGTTTTACCTCAGCCAGGAATTGATCTAAGTGACACTAGTATTTGCTATGGAGATACAGTACCATTGACCGCAAGAGGAGGTACTGATTATACCTGGATACCTGCTTATAACATTAGTAATGCGGGAATATCGAATCCGTTGGTATGGCCTTGGCAAACTACACAATACGATGTAGTAATCAGTAGCAAATTTTGTGGTCCTAATGTGGCTAGCATTAATATTATTGTTAATCCACGCCCTGTTGCTTTAGCTGCACCTGATACGCTTATATTTCGGGGCTCTACAATACAACTCATAGCTTCAGGAGGGGAAAATTATTTGTGGACACCCATAACAGGATTGCTCGATGCAGAAGATATTGCTAATCCCCAAGCCACGCCATTGGTAAATACAGATTACATTGTTAGAGTTGGAAATAATTTCAATTGCTACGATTATGATACGGCCAGTATCCAATTGAATTTTAAATTCGATTTTTTTGTACCTTCTGCTTTTACCCCTAATGGAGATGGTGAGAATGATGTTTTAGCTGTTAAAGAAGTGGGTGTTGCCACTTTACATTTGCGCATTTATAATCGTTGGGGCGACTTGGTTTTTGAATCAAGTGATAAATCAATAGGATGGGATGGATACTATAAAGGGGAACTTTTGAATATGCAAACATTTGGATATATATTGGAATTAGTAGATTACGACGGTATTAAATATACACGTAAGGGAAATGTAACATTAATCAGATAAAAAATGAAACAATTTTTATTACTGATAGTATTTTTATTCGGATTAGAGAAAGTGTTTTCACAGGATTTTTATTTTTCTCAGTTCTATTCTTCACCACTAACATTAAATCCCGCTATGACAGGTGTTATTGCTGGTAACTATCGTTTTTCGGCAGTTTATCGAAATCAATTGCAAAGTTTATTGCCCTATTCAACTTATTCTGGTTCTTTTGATATGCATTTGTTGAGGAGTAAATTGAAAAAAGATATTTTTGCTGGAGGTATAGTGTTTATAAAAGATGAGCTTGCAGGTGGATATTCAGATAATATTATGGGGCAATTATCGGTATCGTTTCAAAAAGCTATTGGAAATAGAAATTATTTGTCGATAGGTATACAGGCAGGAATGTTTCAAAGAACGTTTGCATTGAATAATTTTCAATATGGAAATCAATGGACAATATTAAGTGGGTTTGATGCTGGAATGCCCAACAATGAAAATTTTAATGATATGGTTACAACTACCTTTGATAGTAATGCTGGATTATTATGGTATTCCTATTTGGGAAAAAAATCTTCGTTATTTGCTGGTGCTGCTGCATTTCATTTGCTTGAACCTGAAGATACTTATTTAAGTCAAAATAGTAAAATTTCCAGAAGAATGGTCTATCATGGAGGAGTTAGAATGGGCTTTGATAATGGCTATTCTATTATCCCAAATGTTATTTATATGTCGCAAAACAAAGCCAATTTATTGATTGGAGGACTTAATGTGGAATATAGGATTCAAAATAAAAATTACGGATTAAAATCAGGTATTTGGTATAAGTTCAGTGATGCGTATATAATCATGTTGGGTTATTTTTATAATTCAATGGAGTTATATTTCAGTTACGATATAGTTTCAGCAAATAAGTATATGGAAGGTGTAAAAGGAGGTTTTGAAATATCATTGCTTTATTCAGGATTTTTGAGGAATTTTGTGCAATTAAAAAATAATCCGGGACAACAATATTAATATGCAAAAATTTATATTTTTATTTTATTTTATTATACTTGCTATACAAGTGTTTACGCAGGATATTCGCTATGAATCAAGAGAGTTAGACAATGTTAGTCTGGCCAATGAATTATTTAGTTTGGGAAGGTATTTTGAGGCGATAGATTATTTCGAGAAAGCATTGTTAGAGAATAAAAAATTGAAATCGAATGCAGAGCTTTTAGACCGATTAGCTTATTGTTACCGGTTCAACAGAAATTATGAATCTGCAGCAACATTGTATAAGCAAGTATTAGAAATAGATAATGGAAAATATCCGTTTTCCGGATTCTATCTGGGCTTGATGTTAAAGGCTGGAGAAGATTATAAAGCAGCAAAATTTCAGTTGAGTGATTTTCTTCAATCTTATACTGGTACCAATAATGATTTTAAAGTTGAGGCTAAGTTACATATGACCATTTGTGATAGTTTAATTGCAAATACTTTTCAAAAATCTGTTACAATTGTTAGTCCATTGGAATCTGTAATTAATGGTAGTATTTCAGCAAAGAGGGCTATTATGAAGGGAGATACGTTATGGTTTTTGGCAAGCGAAGCATCTAAAGCGAATGAGAAAATCAATCTTGAAGAAGCCAAAGCCCGGTATGCTGAGTATTATATTTCCAGACCTTATATTTCGAAATGGGAAAATAATGTTTTCACAAAACCAGAAATAGTTTCTTTACAATTATCAAATGAAAGATCGCTGGCTGATTTTAGCGTTAATAATTACAATGATTATTTTTTCTTTACACTTCCCGAAAAAAATAAAGAAAAAGAAGAATTAAAAATATATCGGGGCCGATATTTAAATGGAAAAGTAGGTGAAGCAGAATTATTGTCAGAGCCAATTAATAAAAAGAAAGCGAATTCAAGAGATCCCTATTTCTTCCAATTGGGAGGAAGAAATTATTTGTTTTATTCCAGTGATAAAGCAAGTGCAGGCAATTATGATATTTATATTTGTGATGTTACTGAATGGGATAAGATAAGTAATGATATGCTTCTTTCATCAGCTATTAATACTAAGGGAGACGAGCGAGCTCCATTTTTTGATGTATCCGATAGTACATTGTATTTTAGTTCCAACGGACATTTGGGTATGGGAGAATTGGATTTATTTTCATCGAAAACTAATGATTTTAAAAAATATCATATACCAAGAAATTTGGGTAAACCTATTAATTCCGGAGCCGACGATTATTTTTATCACCATCATAGAATCAATTCAAATACCTATCAAGCTTATATTTCAAGTAACCGAATTTCAGAAATACAAGCAGGAGATACTTATTGCGATCGTCTTTATACTTTTACTTTTGATAAAAAAATTTCAGTAAAATCGCAACCGGTAATAACCAAAAAGAAATTGAAACTTGAAGTGTATGATGCTGAAGATGGCAGTGTTTTAAAGCCATTTAATGTAAAGGTATTCAGAGGAATTATTGCCGATCCTGCTTTTATAGCCGATAGTTTGAAAGATGAATTAACATTATTAGCCGATAGTTTGTATCAGATTATGGTAAGTAAAAAAGATTATGATACTTCAGAAAGGTCTATTAAGCCAGTACTTGCCGATAGTTTGTTGGTGTTAAAATTTTATTTAAATAAGAAAAAGAAGGAAATAGTACCAGAAAATATTGTAATTGTAAAAGAGTCAGAAATTAAAAAACCTGAGGCAGATCGAACACCTAAAGCTAATTGTGAAGTGAATGATCTACCAGTAATTTACTATCGTTTTAATGAAAGTGAGATAGACAAAAGTGAACGTATTAAATTAAATCAGTTAGCAGTAAAGTTGCTGAATTGTCCAGATATCTATTTGGTAGTTGCATCGCATACTGATAATATAGATACGAAAAAATATAATATAATCCTTTCGGAACGCAGAACAAAGGCAGTGATTGAGTATTTGAATGATAAGGGAATAAAAAAAGAACGTATAAAAGGACAGTGGTTTGGCGAGGAAAAACCGACTAATTCATCTGTACAGGCTAATTCAAAAGCTCAAGCCAAAAATAGACGAACTGAATTTTATGTTGTGGATAATCCCGCATTGATAACTGAAGGACAAATGGTGGAAGGAGATGAAGAGTTTAAGCTTACTGAAACAGGTCGGGATATGGGGATTGTGATAGATGAAGAATCGTTTATTGTTATTTTAAATAAGTATGGATCAAAAACTTACCCGGAATTAAAATTCAGGATTCAAATAGGTGCATTTAAGTACAATGCTAAATTAGAACGCGATAGGGTAAAAAGATACGCATTATTAAAAGCAAGGGTAGATGCAGATATTTTTGAAGAGCAACATGAGAATATGAAAAAACTTACATTGGGTCCGGTAATTACATTACAGCAAGCACAGGAATTAAAGTTAAAAATAAGAACAAACGGAATTCCCAAAGCCTTTATTGTTCCTTACTTTGAGGGTAAGCGTATAAAAATTACAGATGCTATTGAATTACTTGCAAAATAATTCCGTAAGTTTGTCATAAAAT
>JAIFLP010000186.1 GCA_020049015.1 Bacteroidota bacterium
AACGCCACCACAAGCAGTTTAAAAGTTACCCGCAACGGCGAGTATCAGGTATTGGTTACAAAAGAAGCTTGTGTGGTGCAATCGGATAAATTCAGAGCCAGTAGTATTAATACCGGAATTAATGAGCAAGAAATCGAGTTAAATTTTTATCCCAATCCCGTAAGCGATCGATTGTATTTAGAGAAAAGTGAAGATACGCCTTGTCAAATACAGTTATACAATTTATCCGGCAAATTATTGTATGAGGCCACGTGCTTAGTTCGGATGCAAGCGATAGAAATGCACGCCTATCCTGCCGGTATTTATATGATTAAGATTTTTGGAAGTTTTGGCGTGAAGGTGGAAAAGGTTTTTAAAGAATAGTTACATTATTTCATCAAATTGAAAAAAAGATTTTATTTAAATTTGAATATTATTAAAATAAGAAATTATATAATGAAAAGATTTATGAACCTTTTAGTTATTACATTTTTATTTATTCTTGAAATAAATGCCCAGATAGGTAATACAAATCCAGATTTAAATAAGTGTAATCCATCAATGCCATTAGCTCCTCCTTACGGGACATCATATTTTGATCCATCGAATCCTACTCAAATTAGTATTTTAAAGCAGCATAGTGAGTCTTTGGATGGTGGTAGTCTCAAAAACTGCAATTGGGATGTAAGCCTCTGCTGTACGACCGAACTTTCCGTTAATAAAACAATGGCGGAGGGGTGGAAAAGGTTATAAAAGTTTAATAATTATAAATTCACATTTATGTTTAAATTTAAAAAAGTATTTTTAATATTTGTTGCTTCTATATTTTTTATGTTTAGTTGCTCTAAGGAAGATATTGACTACAAAACAGAAGGTGAGATTAATGGAGAAATAATTTACAAATTATGTCAAAAAGAGCAAATAAAAACGGCTTCAACATATTTAATTTATTACCAAAATGGATACCCTTATTCATCTTATGATGAATGGAATGTTGGTTTTGTCATTGATGGACAAATCATTAAGGTTGGAGATACTTATTATAATATGAATAAATTAATAAAGTATGAAATCGAACTTTATCAAGGTACAAAGGTTTTACTACTTTATTTTGAAGGTTTCTATGATGTATATAAAAATTAGCAGATCAAATACTAAATTCATGCGTTCCTCTTCTACACCTCCCTCAACCCCGCACCCTTTTTATTTAACACTTTTATTTTTTGTCCCCACCTCGACATAACCAAATATCCCATTTCTTCGGCTCTATAAGCAGCATCTTTAGGAACGGTTAAAGCTGCCAATCCGCCTATGATTTTTTTATCGGCATATTCAGGAAAAAGTTTTTTGAATAAAGGTAGCTTGCGGGTATGGAAATCGTCTACATCTTTTGGATGTAGTTTATTTTTTACTTCTATTACCACCATTTTATCACCATTGTAAAGCACAATATTGTATTGACCTTGAAAAGATTTGTTTTTCTTTTCCATAGAGGCGACTTGTTCATAAGGGATGCCAAAAATTTCGTCCATGTTTTCTAACGCACCTTTAAAATATTCCTCTGCCTGCTCGCCTATATTGATACCTAAACCGCTTACAATTTTGGTGGCGTGTTTTAATGCTCGGTCTGTTTCTTGCATTTGTAGACGTGATTCCTTAAATTGTCTGTCAGTTTCCTGAAATTTTTCAGTTAAAATTCGATCAGTTTCCTTGATTTGCCGATCGGTTTCTTTCATTTGCTGTTCCGTTTCCTTAAACATCAGCCATACCTTCTCAAAAGTGAGAGGTTGAGCATAATCAGCCATTGGCTCTTGAAATTCGCTTTTATTCGTTCTTTTGGTCATTTTTTTTGATTTAGGATTTTTATAGAGTGCAAAGATAATGAATAAATAGGTGAATAGGTGAAGGTTTTGAAGAAATAAGGGGAAATAAGCACGCGTTATAACGTGCGCTAGCGAGGCAAAGATAATGAAAATTTGTATTGTTTGCATCAATCAATGAAAGGCAGTAGTTGAAACTTGGTGAAAAGCAAAATATTTTGTATCTTTGTATTAAATAATAGATTATGAGGATAATTCAATTAAATATTCCAGATAATGTAGATTTGAAAGATTATGATTTTTCAATGATGGTTGCTGCAAAATTATACGAGGATGCAAAACTTTCATCAGGAGAAGCGGCGCAAATAGTTGGTTTATCGAAAAGAGCATTTATTGAAATGCTCGGAAAATATAGGGTTTCTATTTTTAGTTCATCAATATCAGATTTACATTCGGATATAGCAAATGCCTAAGATTGTAATATCAGATACAAGTACCTTAATTCTATTTCAAAAGATTAATGAATTTAATCTTTTGCAGAAAGTTTATGGTGAGTTGATTACTACAGCTATTATTTAAAAATTTGTTATTTTTTTGTATTTTTGAGAAATCAATATTCAAATTTGTCCGACAAATACAAAATACCTGATATTGACAAAGATTACTTTGTTACGTTAGCAGTAGCAGGATGGCAACCAGGCAAAGGAATTACGCAGAATTGGATGATGTATTGGATGTATGTTTAATTTCGAGAGAATGGAAAACGTATGCTTAACTTTGAATATGAATACTTCATGCATATAGTTACAAACGATCGTAAAGAAAGGCACGCGTTACAAATGCGCTCCAGCTGGGGAAAAGATGAGTAAGTGAGTAGGATTAGGATTCTTTGTTGGCTGAGCGTTGTCGGTAGCTGAAAAATTAGAGTTTTTTCTTCTTTCTCAAATTCAACTTAATTCCAAATTCAGGAATAGAATCTTCCTGCATCCTGTTTAGCTTGAAGAGGCTGCTCAGTTTAATGCCGTACTTTTGCGATATTTGATGCATGCTTTCATTTCTTTCAACAAAATGATAGTGCTGAGTAACCTCTGCTTGGCTGCGCTTGGGTTGGATATATAGCTCCATACCTGCTTTTATTTTGCCGTCTTTATTTAAATCATTATAACGAGCAAGCTCCCACGATAGCAAATTCAACTCTTTCGCTAATTTTTCAAAACTATCACCTTCTTTTGCTATAATGTATTCAATTCGATTGCGGGAATATATTTTTCTTTTATTTATATCTACCAGCATTTCATCAGCATCATCATTCGTGTTTTTCTTATCCTTCTCTTTTTCTTTGCGTTTGAAGTTTTCTTCTTTGTCTAATAGATATAGTTTTTCTCTTTCAATTAAATTAATTAACAATTGAGGGTATTGCGGATTGGTTGCATATCCTGCTTTTTTTAAGCCTTTTGCCCATTCCCGATAATCATCAGGATCGTACTCGAACAAAGAGGAATAGCGTTTAGAATTTGTTAAAAAATCAGAGTGATCTTTGAAAGATGTTTCTGGCTTATGATATTTTCTAAAGCATTCTTCTCGCGCATCATCATCGTGATATATTTTTTCTCCTTCCCACTTATGACACTTTATTCCGAAATGATTATTTGCTTTTATTGCCAGCTTACTGTTACCATAATCGGATTCTAACATAGCTTGTGCCATTTTTATGCTTGCGGGAATACCAGTGCGCTTCATTTCACTGATGCAAATTTCTTTGTAAGTATCTAAGTACTCATCAATGCTGATGCGCTTTTTTTGAGCTTTGAGTTCAACTAGGGAAAAGATTAAAATAATATGTAGAACTATGTATTTCAATTGGGAAGTTTAAAAATTGTCCAAATCTTTTCGTCAGGAAGAGGTGCGGTAATATCAACTTTTTCTTCTTTCACAGGATGTATAAAACTAATATTTCGAGAATGTAAATTGATACCTCCCCTATCATTAGATCGAGGATAACCATATTTTAAATCGCCCCGAATAGGACAGCCCATTTTGCTTAACTGACAGCGAATTTGATGGTGCCTGCCTGTTTCTAAATCTATTTCTAATAAATAATACATCTCTGATGTAGCAATAATTTTATAGTGCAAAATTGCTTTTTTCGAGTCATTTATTTTTGTGTCGTGAGCAAATGATTTGTTTTTCTTCGAATCCCTATAAATGTAATGAATCAAAGTTCCACGTTCAGTTGCGGGTTTGTTCTTAATAATAGCCCAATAGGTTTTTTTAATTTCTTTTTCCTGAAACATTTGGTTCAGTCGAGATAATGCTTTACTGGTTCGTGCAAATAATACTACACCGCTTACAGGTCTGTCTATGCGGTGTACAACACCAATAAATGCTTCACCGGGTTTATTATATTTGGTTTTGATGTACGATTTTACTTTATCTTCCAAAGAAAGATCTTTGGTTTTATCAACCTGCACCAAATCAGAGTTGTTTTTGTTGATGGCAATAATATGATTGTCTTCAAATAAAATATTCATTTAATACTGCTCTTTATCGTTCGGAAAATCTCTGCTTTTGACATCCTTAACATAATGGCCAACGGCTTTCATAATGTCATCGTACATATTATGGTAACGACGAAGAAAGCGTGGGGAAAATTCATTATTTATTCCCAACATATCATGTGATACCAACACCTGACCATCTACTTGGTTACCTGCACCGATACCAATAACGGGAATTTTTAATTCTGCAGCTACTTTACCGGCTAGATCTGCAGGGATTTTTTCTAATACAATACCAAAACAACCCGCTTTTTCCAACAATTTAGCATCTTCAAAAAGTCTTTCTGCTTCTTCTGCTTCAGTGGCTCTAACAGCATAGGTTCCAAATTTGTGAATAGATTGAGGCATCAATCCCAAATGACCCATAACGGGTATACCAGCTGAAAGTATGCGTTCTATTGATTCACAAACTTCCTCGCCCCCTTCTAATTTAACAGCTCCAGCGCCAGCTTCTTTCATAATGCGTATAGATGATGCCAAGGCATTTTTGGAGCTACCCTGATAGGTACCGAAAGGTAAATCGGCCACCACCAAAGCTCTTACAACAGCTTTTGCTACAGAGGAAGCGTGGTAAATCATTTGGTCTAAAGTGATGGGTAGTGTGGTATCGTTTCCTGCCATAACATTGGAAGCACTGTCGCCCACCAAAATTACGTCTACCCCTGCCCGGTCAATGATCTTTGCCATTGAGTAATCATAGGCGGTAAGCATAGAAATCTTTTCGCCTTTTTGTTTCATCTCACTGAGACGAAAGGTGGTAATCTTTTTTGGTGCTGATGAAAATGAAGCCATTCGATATATTTTCTGCAAAAATGGGAAATAATTTG
>JAIFLP010000053.1 GCA_020049015.1 Bacteroidota bacterium
GTTATCTTTATCCTATGGATAAAAAAGGAAATAAATTATTTGTTAATTTCTGGACACGAGTAGGTATGTGTGAGAATCCAAGTTGTAACGCAAAAGTTCCATTAATAAGAAATTTCTTCATTTTAAATCCAAGGTCTTCAGGGACAAATTTGGCAAAGAAAATATATCTTAATCCTATAATTGAAGGCACAAAAATTTCATTTGAAATTAAAAATGGTGAACCTGAAAATGAAGGTTGGGTAAAAAGGGGGAATTTAGTTTGTCCATGTTGTGGAAGTATTACTGATATAGATTCTCTTAAAAGACAGTTTCTAAATGGCTCAATTGAGGAACGTTTAATTGTTAAAGCTTTTGAAAAAGAATCTAGTTACAGTTTCGAACTTATTGAGCAAAGTGAATTTTTTAATAAATCGGTTGATATACCGCAGGAGAATATGCAACCTAACTCTGCGGGTGGCGATACTTTTAGTTGGGGATTTACAAAATGGGGTCATTTGTTTTCAAAAAGGCAGTTATTTGTATTATATACTTTTATTGACAACCTGTCAAAATCAAAATCAGAAATAAAATTTGAAAATGAATATTCTAAAGCCATAATAACTTATTTATCAATTTTAATTGATAGAATTGCTGTAAGAGGTACTTCATTTGGTAAATGGCATATATTGCAGGCAACTGTTGAGCATTTATTTGGTAGACAGGCTATACAAATGAATTTTGATTATCCAGAAATAAATCCGTTTAGTAATTCTACAGGAGCTTCGCTAGGTCAATTAGAATGGATTATTAAGTATATTGAATCCGAATCTATTACTCCATTCCAAACAAAACTTATTAATGCATCAAGCGGTGATAAAACTCAATTTGAAGATAAATTTATTACTTCTGTTATTACTGACCCTCCATATTACGATGCAATTGCTTACGCAGATATATCTGACTTCTTTTATGTATGGCTTAAACGCACATTGGGCGATGTTTATCCACTTAATTTTGCAACGCCTCAAACACCAAAAGGAGAAGAATGTACAGCATTAAAACACCATCATAATGGCAAATTAGATAATGCAAAAAAACATTTTGAAAATAAATTGTTACAAATTTTTGATGCTATTGAGCACCAAACTTCTGATTTGGTTAGTATAATGTTTGCTCATCAAAGCACCGAAGCTTGGACTACTCTTTGTAATTCAATACTTGGTGCAAGAATGAATATTACTGGTAGTTGGGCTACAGATACAGAAATGACGGGAGCATTAAAAACCGATAAGTCTTTTCTATCATCATCAGTAACCGTATCTTGTCGTCCAGCACAACGTCAAGGCATAGGCGAATATAAAGTTGTAAAAAAAGCTATCGAAACAACGGTAGAAAAAGAAGTAAAAGAACTTTATGCATTAGGCTTTCGTGGTGCCGATTTATTAACGGCATGTTTTGGTCAGGCAGTAAGCGAATTTGGAAAATACCAAAAAGTAGAAAAAGCCGATGGCAGCGAAGTAACTGTTGCCGATTTACTCGAAATGGCTCGCGAAAGTGCCTTTAACGCTTTGCTAAAAGGTTTCGATGGCGACGATTTTACCAAGTTTTATATTGGTTGGTTACAGCTTTACGGCTTTGCCGAAAGCGATTATGACGATGCAGCAAAATTTAGCCGTGTAAGTTTAACCATTAATGTACAAGAACTTTTTACCCAACATATTTTAATTAAAAACGGCAACAAACTAACCTTAGGCACATTTCAACAACGCCAATTAGCAAACAAAACGCTTGGCGAAAAACCCGATAGTAATTTAATCGATATGGTGCACCAAGCAATGGCGCTATATAAAGGCACCAATCGCAAAGAATTATTACAATACATAAGCAACGTAGCATCTAATCCCGATAATAATGTTTGGCGTGTGTTAACATCAATATGCGAAGTATTACCACCTGGTAGCGACGACCACAAACAAGCCACTGGCTTGTTAAGTAATAAAGACAGTTTAATACGCGAAAGCAAAAATATATTGGTAACATCACCCGAACAAACTAAAATGTTTTAATTAATCAATTTTTTAAAAAATGGATATAGAAAAAACATACGATTATGCCGATGACTTGCCTTACAATCCAAGTGATGTAGATATAAGGCAACAATCAATGCAAGTTGATCATTTGGTTAATATGATTAAAAATCGTGAAATTGATTTATGGAATAATGACGATTATCAACGATCAAGTGGTTTATGGGGGCTCGAGAAAAAAAGTCGTTTCATTGAATCGTTAATTATGCGTATTCCTATTCCTATTTTTTATTTAGATGGTAGTCAAAACTCTTGGAAAATAATTGATGGCTTACAACGTTTAACTACACTTTATCAATTTATTAATGAAAACAGTTTTAAACTTACTAAACTCGAGTATCTAAAAACTCTTGAGGGTTCTACTTTTAATCAATTACCGTTTAATTACCAGCGATCAATAAAAAATGCAATTATTCAAGCGTATATAATTAATCCAGGAACTCCTGAAAAAGTAAAATTAAATATATTCCAAAGAATAAATACTGGAGGAGAAGGTCTTCGATCGCAGGAAATAAGAAATGCATATTTTAGAGGAAAACCGCTGGATTTTATTAAACAATTATCAAAATCCAATGATTTTATTAAAGCATCAAACAATAAAATATCAACACTCCGTATGAGAGATGACGAATTTGTTTTGCGTTTTTTTGCGTTTTATAAATTCTTTGATAATTATAAACCACCAATGGATAGATTTCTCGATTATTCAATGGAGCAAATAAATAATATTGATGACTATGAACTTGATTTCATTAAAGATAAATTTAATACATCAATGATTGCTTGTAAAGAATTATTCGATAATAAAGCTTTTATTTCTTATGCTCCTGATAATGAAAAACGCAACTATACACCCAATATTGCAGTCTTTGAAATATGGGCAGTTAATTTAGCTAAATTAGAACAAGCTGAAATTGGAAATCTTATAAAAAATAAATTTAACTTATTGCAAAATTATTATGAGCTTTTTAAACAGCACGATTTTTACAAATCAATTTCATCTGGTACGTCAAGTAAAAATGCTGTTCATGTAAGGTTTAATAGCATTTCAGAACTAATTAAAAAAACATTATATGCTTACTAATATCGAATTATTTCAATTTAAAAGATTCAAGCATGACTTTGTGGATCTTGCTCCATTAACACTTTTAACTGGTGTAAATGGAATGGGTAAATCAAGCATTATACAATCTTTATTAATACTACGTCAAAGTTTTGATAGAGGCGATCTTCAGAATAATAATAAAATTATTATTGAAGATAAAGAGCTCGTAAATTTAATTAGCCCTGATGATATGCTTTGTTCAAAAGCCGATTCAACAGATGTTTCTATTTCTTTAACTGATAATAGTAACATTAAGGCATCATGGAAAATGAAAGCAGAAGGTAATTCAAATACTTTACCTGTTGATTTTAACAGCAATAATGGTAATATATACACATCATCGTTATTCTTAAATTCCTTTCAATATTTAAATGCCGAAAGAATTGGACCAAGGGTTACATACAATAGATTATTTGTTACTCGACCACATAGCCCAATTGGCTACAAAGGCGAATTAGCTGCAAGTAGAATTTTGGAATCATTAAATAAAAATGAAAAAGTAGAACTCGATAAAGTTATTATTAAAGGTATTGAACCTAATGTTTACGATCAACTTTCAGCATGGTTAAGCGAAATTATTTATCCTGACACAAAAGTTTCTATTGATGATAGTGATTCATCTAAAATTAGTTTAGAATATACTTTTAAAGATGAACAAACCAAAACTTTTAATCCTATGAATATTGGTTTTGGCTTTTCTTTTGCCCTTCCAGTTATTCTAGCAGTTTTAACAGCAAAACCAAATTCGTTGTTAATTGTCGAAAATCCCGAAGCGCATTTGCATCCCAAAGGTCAATCTCGAATGGGTAAATTATTAGCACTTGCGGCACAAAGTGGTCTTCAAATAATAATTGAATCTCACAGCGATCACTTGTTAAATGGCGTTAGGGTGGCTGTAAAAAAAGGTGAACTTAATCCAGAGAAAACTCAAATTCACTTTTTTACATCAACTAAAAATGAAACAAGTCCTTCTAACTATAAAATATCATTTGCAATAGAAGCAGATGGTGGTTTAGAAAGATGGCCAAATGATTTTTTCGATGAGTGGGATAACATGCTCGATGAATTTTTAAAATAATAAATTATGGAATGTTATATTAATGATTTATCGTTGAATAATGGTGCATCTGGCTTAAATCTCGATAATACAGTTAATGAATTTATTAAAGTATGTACTAAATTAAAAGAAGAGTCATTTGAAAAAATATTGGTGATGCCGAATTTTACTTCAGCCAATATTACTGATTCTTATAATTTAAAAACAATTACTGACACATATGATCGTGGCAATATTTTACGAACCCGTTTGATTAGTTTAATTAAAAATCAAATATCTGAAATTTATCCAAGTAATGACTATGAGCCATATAAAGAAGTAAAATTCAACAATAAAGAATCTTCATTTCTCAAATATGCGTTAATAAATGATGCGCCAATAGTGAGTTTTCAAACAGATAGTTTGTATTCAGATCATTTACTTAAAGCAAATGTATTTACAATTAACGGTAATTATTCAACCAATTATGAAGAACCTGATATTGTAAATTTCAGTAATAATTTAAATGTTGATTATCATAAAGTATATCTAGCAAGTAAACTAAGGGAAAATATTGAGTCTGATAAAAATTGGAATCCACTTGAAGCCCCATTTCGTTTAATTGATAAAATGAATACAATACTTTCACAAAGAGATTATACTAATCTAAAAATGATTGGTAATCAAAGTCAGAAAATGGCTTTGTATTTTGAGGTTGGTAGCGAAATTGCATTGTTAAATGGGTGGGCTTTAAATAACCAATTAAGTACAAGAAATTCCTCAGGTACAAAAAAAAGAAAAATTTTTAAAGCAAAAAATGGATACCTATCATTAGATTTTATGCATGGTGCATTTGAACTGCATGATAGTAATGGCAAACATATAACTGAATATGATTTTAATGGTGTTGATAATAATAAACATTACACCGATGGAAGTCATAATATTGAAGTAAACTAAACAAAATAAAACATATAATCATGGCTATTAACCAGCAACAGCAAGAAAATCTATTTAAAGGACTTGGTTTATTTATCGAAGCTTTTAGACCTTATTTAGTCACGGTTTTAATTCAAGAATCTGGCGACCGCTGGCCAGCAAAATTTGTAGAGTCACTTACGCCCGATCAAAAAATAAAATGGAATCAAGGTTTAAAAAATGGTTCGCAACCCGAAACGCTTATTGATTTTCCACATCTTAAATCTTTTGCTATACAAAATAAAACCCTATTAAAAATTGATTTTGAACGTAAAGTAAACGACCTGCCTAACTGGCTCGGCGAGATTTATGAAGTACGTAATAAAATTGCCCATTTTCAGGAAATTGAAGATGATGAAGTTACAAAAGCATGGATTCACATGAAATCCATTGCTAATATTCTTAAAATGGATGAACTCGAAAACGAAATTAAAAGGCTACGCGAAGGAAAAACTAGTGCAACTGTTTCAAAAAACACAAACAATCAAAATCATTTAGCTCCTTGGTTTCGTATTGTTACACCGCATTTAGATATTAAGCAAGGTCGTTTAGATGAAAGTGTTTTTGCTGCTAATCTAGCAGAAGTAGCTTTGGGTAATGGTCGCGAAATTTATAACAACCCGGTTGTTTTCTTCTCAAAAACCTTTTTAACCAAGGGTATTAAGTCTATAGCAAAAAGAGTAGTGCAAGGTTTAAATGGTGGGCAGGATGCGCAAAATCGTGTAGTAAGTTTACAAACAGGTTTTGGTGGTGGTAAAACACATACGCTTATTTCGCTCTACCACCTAGCAAAATGGGGTAAAAAAATAACACAAAGCGAATACACCAAAGAATTAATTGACACTACTGGTCAACCTAATTTCGATTCGGCAAACATTGCCGTTTTTACCAATACTACTAACGACCCTGCACAAGGCAGAATGGTTGATGGTATTAACATTAAAACGCTTTGGGGCGAATTAGCTTATCAATTAGGAGGCAAAGCAGCTTATGAAATCATTCGTGTTAACGATGAAAAAATGGTTGCTCCTAAAGGCTTATTTAAAGCCGTATTAGAAAAATCAAAACCAGCATTAATTTTAATTGACGAGCTTGCCGATTATTGTGTAAGCGCATCAGCTGTTAAGGTGGAAGC
>JAIFLP010000007.1 GCA_020049015.1 Bacteroidota bacterium
TCATATAGCTTTCTGTAAGTGCAGCTCCTATGTTTTTATTCGCTTCAAGCAAATTAAATAAGGTTTCTTTTTCTGAATGATCAGGGCATGCTGGATATCCATGAGCAGGGCGGATTCCTTTATATCTTTCCATTAATAAATCTTCTATAGTACTGTTTTCTGTTGTATCGGTACCCCAGTATTCTTTTCTAATTTTCAAATGCAAGAGTTCTGTGAAAGCCTCTGCACATCGGTCTGCCAATATTTTTACCATTATTGAACTGTAGTCGTCATTTTCTTTTTCGTATTTCTTTGAGAGTTCTTCAGCACCATGTATGCTTACGGCAAATGATCCAACATAATCAGTAATTTTAGTTTCTGTGGGTGCTATAAAGTCCGATAGGCAAAGATTAGGTTCATTCTCATCTTTTTTAAGCTGACAACGCAAATTAAAATAACGTGCTATTTCTTTTTTATTTTCGTCATAAACTATGATATCATCTCCTTCTGAATTTGCTGGAAGTAAAGAAAATACAGCATGTGCGGTAAATAAATTATTTTCGCAAATATAGTCGAGCATTTTATTTGCTTCATTATATAATTTTGTTGCTTCGATTCCTTTTTCTGGATCAGATAGAATTTCAGGAAATTTTCCTTTCAATTCCCAAGCTATTAAGTAAAACATCCAACTGATATAATTTCTGATTTCGCTGATAGGATAGTTCCTTAATGAGGTCAGTCCTATTTTTGAAGGTTTGATAATACTTGCTTTTTGCCAATCAATCTTAAATTTGTTGCTTCTGGCTTCCGAAAGTGAAATATACGCTTTTTTAAATTTCGAGTTTTTATAATCTTCTCTGAGTTTTTCGTATTCATCATTGAGATTGTTGACAAACGCAGCTTTATTTTTCGATAATAACTGATTCGCTACAGGTACACTTTTTGAGGCATCTTTTACATGTACTACAGGATGCGAGTATGCTGGCGCTATTTTTACCGCAGTATGTATTTTCGATGTTGTGGCACCACCAATTAACAAGGGAACCTGAAAATTTCTTCGTTGCATTTCTTCTGCAACATGCACCATTTCTTCCAGCGAAGGTGTTATAAGGCCACTCAGTCCTATGATATCAACCTTATGCTTTATGGCTTCTTCTAAAATTTTATCGCAAGGAACCATTACTCCAATATCAATAATTTCATAGTTATTGCAAGCCAATACAACCCCAACAATATTTTTTCCTATATCGTGAACATCACCTTTAACCGTTGCCATCAGTATTTTTCCAGCTGAGGACGATACATCAGATGATGATTTTTGTTTTTCAATTTCAGGCATTAAAAATGCTACTGCCTTCTTCATTACTCTAGCGCTTTTTACTACTTGGGGTAAAAACATTTTTCCGCTTCCAAATAAATCACCTACAGTATTCATTCCGTCCATTAATGGACCTTCTATGATATCAAGTGCTCTAGGATATTTAGCTAGCGCTTCAGTTAAATCTATATCAATGAAATCTGTAATGCCTTTTACCAATGAATGAGCTAATTTTTTTTCAATGGTTTCGCTTCTCCATTTTTCTGCCGATACTTCTTTCTTGTCGCCTTGCTTCAGCTGTTCCGAAAATTCAATTAATCTTTCTGTAGCATCGGGTCGCTTATTGAAAACAACATCTTCTACTTTTTCTAATAATTCTTTATCAATTTCATCATATATCTGAATCATTCCGGCATTCACAATCCCCATATCCATTCCTGCTGCTATAGCATAATATAGAAATACGGTATGTATGGCTTCTCTAACAACATCATTACCCCTGAATGAAAAAGATAAGTTGCTAACGCCTCCTGATATTTTTGCATGCGGGAGATTAGATTTGATCCATTTGATAGCTTCAATAAATTCTACCGCATAATTATTATGCTCTTCAATACCGGTTGCTATGGCTAAAATATTGGGATCGAAAATAATGTCCTGCGCTGGAAAACCTATTTTTTCAGTTAGCAATTTATAGGCTCTTGTACATATTTCAATACGGCGATTAAGATTATCTGCTTGTCCTTGTTCATCAAAGGCCATAACTACCACTGCCGCACCATATAGCTTTATTGTTCTGGCTTGTTTTAAAAATGCTTCTTCTCCTTCTTTTAAACTAATACTGTTTACCACACATTTTCCCTGTAAACATTTTAAACCCGCTTCAATTACAGAGAATTTCGATGAATCTATCATCACCGGTACTTTTGAAATATCTGGTTCTGATGAAAGAAGATGTAAGAAACGAACCATTTCTTTTTGAGCATCCAGCATGGCATCGTCCATGTTAATGTCAATTATTTGTGCTCCATTTTCTACCTGTTGACGCGCTACTGATAGTGCTTCTTCATATTTTTCTTCCTTGATTAGTCTGGCAAATTTTTTAGATCCAGAAACATTGGTTCTTTCGCCAATGTTAATAAAATTACTTTCTTTATTGATAGATAAAGACTCTAATCCACTTAAACGTGTAGTAAAATCTTTTGCGTTTTTCTTGCGGGGTTTCTTGCCATGTGCTAGTTTGGCAAATTCTTTTATGTGTTCCGGATTAGTGCCGCAGCATCCTCCAATGATATTAAGAAAGCCACTGCTAATAAATTCTTCCATCACACGTGCCATATCTGAAGGCGTTTCATCGTAACCGCCAAACTGATTCGGTAGGCCTGCGTTCGGATGGGCACTGACAAAAAAATCGGTCTTTTTCGAAATTTCTTCAATGTGTGGTCGCATATCTAAAGCTCCTAAAGCACAATTAATCCCTATACTCAATAAAGGAACATGGGATACAGAATTTAGAAATGCTTCTACCGTTTGACCTGATAAAGTTCTGCCACTAGCATCAGTTATAGTTCCTGAAACCATAATGGGAACCCTGATTTTTTTCTTCTCAAAAAAATCTTCAATCGCATATAACGCAGCTTTGGCATTTAGTGTGTCGAAAATTGTTTCGACTAGCAATAAATCTACCCCTACTTCTATTAGTGCCTCTATTTGCTCCGTGTAGCTTTTAACTAGATCATCAAACGAAACAGCTCTGTAACCTGGGTCGTTAACGTCAGGCGACATAGATGCGGTTTTATTCGTTGGTCCAATGGAGCCTGCTACATAACGCGGTTTCGAAGGATCTTTTAATGTATAGGCATCAGCACATTCTTTTGCTAAAGTTGCTGCGCATATATTTAATTCCTTTACCAGCAATTGCATGTCATAATCTAGCATTGATATACTATTGCAATTAAAGGTATTGGTCTCTATAATATCTGCACCTGCTTCTAAATATAAATTATGAATTTCCTTTATTAACAACGGTTTTGTTATCGAGAGCAAATCATTGTTTCCTTTCAGATCACTTGGATAATCTTTAAACCTGTCTCCTCTATAATCTTGTTCCGAAAGTTTATACCGCTGAATCATCGTGCCCATGGCACCATCTAACACTAAAATCCGTTCTTCGAGTAATTGTTCAATCGCTACTTTTTTTGTCATTTTCTTAAATTATTGTACAAAAATACAAAATTATCTTTCCTGAGTTGAATATTCAGTAGAATAAAACTAAATTTGAAGACAATATGGAAAAATATCGATTTTTATATTCAGTTATGTATCCACATCAGCTTGGACTTGTAACCTCCTTGCTTGAGTCAGAAGGTATTGATTTTCTTGTTTATGATGAGTTTACTACTTCCGTTCATAATTTCTATTCCCAAGCCATAGGAGGAATTAAAATTATGGTATTAAATGAAGATTTTGAGAAGGCTCAAAAAATACTGGTTGAAAAAGAGTATTTGTCAGATTCGCATACTGAGGCTATGGAAATTGAGAATAACATTAATAAAACATCTGTTTTAAATCTCATTGGCAAAACACCCATTCCTTCTATATGGTTTTATACTATTAAAACAGCACTTTTTGCTACCATTCTATCGCCTTTTATTTTTCAACCAACACAAAATTTATATTTATCGATGGGATTCATTGTTTTGGGTTTTGTAATTTTAGTTGTTGGAATTTTAAATATGGGTCGGTCCATCAGTCTGGGGCTTCCAACAGTTGAAACACGTTTAAAAACAAAAGGTCTTTATCAGATCAGTCGAAATCCCATTTATATTGCTTATTTTATGATGGCTCTCGGTTCCTGTCTTTGGGTGATGCATTTTGTGCCTTGGGTTTTATTTACCTTTGCATTGATTGCTCATCATTTTATTGTTTTAGCCGAGGAACGCTTTCTGGCATCGCGATTTGGAAATGCTTGGGACGAATATGCTGCTAGGGTGCCACGTTATTTGTTTTTTTAAATTATCTCTTGTGTAATCATTAAATAATAGTTAAAATTGTGCTTTGTAAATTTTAAATAGCATGAAAGTAATAGATATTATTAAAAATACCGATCGTACTTTATTTTCTTTTGAATTATTACCTCCGCTTAAAGGCAGAAGTATAGAAGAAATTTACAAGGCTATTGATCCATTGATTGAATTTGATCCTATCAATATAAATGTTACCTACCATCAGCAGGAAACAGTATTTAATTATTTCCCCGACGGGACTTTTGAAAAGAAGGTTGTTCGTAAAAGACCTGGAAGTATTGCTTTGTGTGCTGCAATTAAGTTCAGATACAATAAAGAGGTAGTGCCACATGTTATTTGCGGCGGTCATACCAAAGATGATATTGAAGATACCCTGATTGATTTTCAATTTTTGGGCATCGAAAATCTTCTGCTTTTGAGGGGCGATGCGCCAAAAGGACAAAAGGTTTTTGTACCCGAGCAAGGCGGTCATGCCAATACCACCAGTCTGGTGAAACAAGTGGTGGATATGAACAGGGGCAAATATTTAGATGCAGGATTAAAAAACCCGCAACCCACTTCTTTCTGCATAGGTGTAGCTGCTTATCCCGAAAAACATATTGAAGCCCCCAATCTAGAGACTGATCTTATACATTTAAAAGAAAAAGTTGATGCTGGCGCAGATTATATTGTTACACAATTGTTCTTCGATAACGAAAAGTATTTTTCTTTCGTGAAAAAATGCAGGGAAATAGGGATTACAGTTCCTATTATTCCAGGCATCAAGCCGCTGGCTACCTTAAATGACATCAAATTAGTGCCCCAAATATTTGCCTGCGATATTCCTCAGGATTTTTATAGTGATTTAAACAAATGC
>JAIFLP010000041.1 GCA_020049015.1 Bacteroidota bacterium
TTTTTTGTCCACGAATTGCACAAATTTACACGAATTAAATAGTTAAAATTAGTGGTAATTAGTTTATGTGTTCTACAATTGTAAAAGCCTTACAGTCTTGAATCTTTTATCTCTTTAATAATCATGTCTGATTCTCGATTATCAATCCAAGAACCAAATAAAGATTTTAGATTCTTATCCTTCTTCGTTGAACCATCAATTGATTCGGTTAGTTTTATTATCAATCTCTTTTTCGAATCTATATCTAATTTATATAAAAATCCCAAAAAATTATCGATTGATTTATTATTAATAGCTATTGTATTCATTTTAATATTTTTATTCAAATTTACGTCAAATCATACGGAATTGCAAATTGAGGATAGTCCTGTATTTCCACCAATATCTGAAATCGTTTTTGATGTGAGATTTAAAAATATTGTGCAAGCCCTACAGCCTTTCCCTTTCCCCTATTTACCTAACACCTCGTCCCTAGTTACCTAGCACCTAGTTACCTCGTCCCTCGTCCCTCGTTACCTATTTCACCTCCCAATAACCACCTTTATCGGGACCTATGCGTAATATTTTGCCCTTTTCTTTTAATTTTTCAATATCTCTGATTATGGTACGCCTTGCTACTTTTAGTATTATAGCTAACTCATCAAATGATATTTTCTTGTTTTTGTTTATTTCATTTATAATCAGCAATAATCTTTTTTCGGTGACATTTTCGGTGACATTTTCAGTGACATTTTCGGTGACATTATTTTTAGTTTTATACAGAAAAACACTTAACCCATTGAATTCTTCTTTAAAAATAGGGGGAATAATGCCATAATTGTTACAAATATCGAAAACACGTTTAATTCCAGAACCGTATTTTTCGATAATTTAATTTGTTTCTCACTCTCGAAGTATAATTATTTGAAAGCAATGCCTCTAAGGTAAGGTCGCCATATAATTTACCCGGATTGTAAAACTTAATATGATCGTCGAAAATTTTAATAATACTACCGCTACTGTCTCGATAATCGCGATGAACAATCATGTTTACAACAATTTCGCGGATAGCATCGAGTGGATAATCAAAGCGCTCTTCATGTTGAGGATTGCCTGTAATGATAAATTCTACCATTAAATGCTTTTTAATAAAAGCCATGGTTTCCTCAACCTCAGTAAATAAATCTGTTTGAATCGTAATACTGTCTATGATAGTAATTTCACTTTTGAAACGTCCTATTTGAATATCGCTTACTAAACAAAAATCTTTAACAAATAGAAGATAGGCACCAAAACTTAATTTTGAATCTCGTAAAATTTCTATCTTTTCAAGAAATTTCAAAGGACTGATGTTTATTTCATTTTTTGTTCGACTTTCAATTCCTTTAATAAACTTCTTAACCTTTTCAATTGAAATGGTATCTATGTCATGTATAGGGTCGGGATAATAATCCCAACTACTATTAATTGTCTTTAGGTACTCATTACTAATCTCATCAATAGACATTAAGTGATTTGAATTCTTTCTGCGTTTGAAATATCTATTTTTGTATTGAACAGGTTTAATTGGAAATTCTATTACAGTAAATGCAACTACTACTAATTCATCTAATTTCGTTCATCCATTGAGGAATGGTTTCGGACTGTAAGGAAACACCTTTTATAACCCCCTTTTCGTCAATTCCAATAAATATAGTCCCTCCTTTTGTATTTGAAAAAGCAACCAACGATTCAATCACACCTACGTTAAAACTGCTTTTGAATTCTATAGTCTCACTTTCTCCCTGC
This sequence comes from Bacteroidota bacterium, assembly GCA_020049015.1. Lineage (GTDB taxonomy): Bacteria > Bacteroidota > Bacteroidia > Bacteroidales > DTGW01 > JAIFLP01. Next base: position 1,768 of record JAIFLP010000041.1, read on the forward strand.
GATATAATTTTATGAAGAAAATCTTTGGTCATTTTTAAAAACAATTAAATAGAATCTTTCTTTAAGAAGGCTCCGCTTTTGACTAAACAAAGGTTGAGGTCAAGGTCGAGCACTCAGCCTTATCCTCTACCCTCTTTATCATATCAATTACCTAGTTCCTAACACCTCGCACCTACTTCCTCGTTACCTGACACCTACTTCCTTGCACCTCGTCCCTAGAATTATTCTTTTAAAACTTTGCTCGCCCAAATGCGAAATTGAGTGCCTCGTTGAGATTTAACTCTGTAACCGACAGATATTATTACATCCAAATTATATAAAGTTATGGTACGCTGGACTTTTCTTGTTCCTTCAGTTTGAACTGTCAAGTATTCCTTGACAGTTGCTTCAATCGTTAATTTTCCTTCCTTAAAAATATTAATAATGTGTAAACTTACATTTTGTTTGGTAGAATTGAACAATGTGACCATTTGTGCCTGTGATAACCAAACGGTATCGTCCTCAAATCTAACATCATATTGCTCCGTTGAGTTGTCCGGCTTATAAATAATAATTTCACTACTCATTTAAACGTCATTAAACAATTTTGGTACGCTAGTACGCTAACATATAATATTTTAGTTTCTATATCGCTTAACTGGGGTTTCAATATAGCGTTCTACACCCGCAAAATCTACAATTTCATCAAATTTTCTGTTTATCTCGGCTTTGTTCATGCCCATGTCGAAGTATCATGACTGAGTTACTTAGTTACTTAGTTACTTAGTTACCTATTTACTTAGTTACCTATTCACTTCTCACCTAGTTCCTCGTCCCTAGTTACCTATTTCACCTCCCAATACCCGCCTTTAGCGGATTTATAATTCTAATGGTTTCAATTATTTTCAATTTAAAGTTATCGGGTAACATATCGTTTATAATTTTAATTAAAGTAAAGATAGGTTAACAAGCAAAAGGTTTTGTTTAGAGATGTTTTCGAATTATATGGCGGTGCTGTTCATGTTGGCATATAAACGACTTTAATATCTTTCTGTTCCGCCCCTACAGGGCGGTGTGGGGGGTGTGTTTTCCTATTTTTACCGATGTATAGCCCTTAACAGGGCTTGTTTTGCTTAATATTAATTGGTTACTCGGTTCCTAAGTTACTCGGTTTCTAGGTCACTAGGGATTTTGATTTACCTAGCAACCTAGCAACCTAGCATCTTAGCAACCTAGCATCTTAGTACCCTAGCAACCTAGCAACATAGCAACCTAGCTTCATAGCTTAAGACTTTGAGACCTTCAGACTTTTCTATTACACCGTATCCATAAAACTCCGCTGCACCCTATTAAAAACCACAATTCCTATCGCCAAAAGAACAACAGCAAATCCCGCACTATAAGCTAAATAACTCCATTCAAATGTTCCTTTTCCCATGACCGAAAATTTAAAGGTTTCGATTATTGAGGTAACTGGATTTAAGAGCATGATCCAGCGGCGGTTTTCTGACATAACCGATAGCGGATAAATTACCGGAGTGGCATACATCCAAAGCTGTACAAAGAATGTTAGCAGAAATGTGAGGTCGCGATACTTTGTTGTTAAAGAAGAAAACAAAATTCCAAATCCCAATGCCAATGCGGCCAACATGATAATCAAAAGAGGGAGCAATAAAATATAAGAATTAATTTGCAAACCCGCACCGGTGAAATAATAATAAATGTAAAGTAATACAAATAATGTCATTTGAATAAAAAAACGCAGCAAATTAGAAGTAACGGTAGCCATTGGTACCACCAGTCGTGGAAAATATACCTTACCAAAAATTCCGGCATTGGCAGTAAAGGTATTGGACGTTTTATTCAAGCATTCTGAAAAATAAGTCCATAAACAAATTCCCGCCATATAAAATAATGGCTGAGGAAGATCATCGGTTGATATTCCCGCAATACCTCCAAATACTACCATATACATAATAGTGGTAAGCATGGGTTGTATAAAAAACCACAAGGGTCCTAATATCGTTTGCTTATATTGCGTAATTATATCGCGTTTCACAAACATGTAAAATAAATCCCTATACCTCCATATCTCCTTAAAATCGATGGCAAAGAGGTGGGATTGGGGTTTGATTTCGGTAGTGTAGGTTTCCATTTATTTTAGTTGCTGGGTTGCTAAGTTGCTGGTTTGCTGGGTTGCTAGGTTGCTGGGTTGCTAGGTTGCTGGGTAAAAAGATTATCCTTGCAACTTAGTCACTGAGCATCTGAGCAACCTAGCATCTGAGCAACATAAATTTATACAAAAAACATCCTCTCCACCCAATTCCTCTTAGGTGTTTCATCTTCGTTATAGTAATTATTGCCATTGCTCTTATAGCCATAGCCGTAACCATAGCCATAACCATAGCCGTAGCCATAACCATAGCTATATCCGTAGCCGTAACGTTTGGAGCTGCCCATATCGTTTAGGAGAACGCAAAAGTTTTTAAGTCCGTGTTTGCTGTATAGTTCATTGATAAATTCAACAGAATGTTTGCTGGTAACTCCTTGGCGGGTAACAAAAATATTGGTGTCGGCTTGCTGGGCAAGAAGCATGGCATCGGTAACTACGGCTGCCGGTGGAGTATCGAGTATGATGTAATCAAAATCTTTTTTTACGCTTTCTAAAAAATCAAGCATCCGTTTGCTCTCAATAAGCTCAGCCGGATTAGGCGGTATAGGACCCGAGACCGTTACATACAAATTTTTGATGCTGGTGCTTTGTACAATATCTTCAATTTTACTATGACCGATCAGAAAAGTACTTAAACCAATTTTGTTATCGTTAAAAAATATGTGGTGCAATTTGGGCTTGCGCATATCCAAACCTACCAATAAAGTTTTCTTGTCGTTCATGGCAATAATGGCAGCTAGGTTCACCGAACAAAAAGTTTTTCCCTCACCACTCATGGTACTGGTAAGTGAAATAACCTTGCGGTCGGCGCCTCCCAGCATATACTGCAAATTGGTACGTAAGGTTCTGAATGTTTCGGCTATAACACTGTTGGGTGATTCAACCAGGGGTATGTCATTCTTGCGGTGGTTGTGCGAAATAACACCTACTACCGGTATTTTGGTTCGGGTTTCAATATCTTTTTTATCAAATATTTTATCGTTCATCATGTCTTTAAGAAACACCGCACCCAAGGGAATCAGAATGCCTATGAGCAATGCTGTAGTATAATTCTTTTTCTTTTGCGGGGCTGTTTGACGGGCAAAACTAGCCCGCGCCAAATCTATCTGCTTGGCATCAGGCGAAGTACCTGCTTTTAAAAGACCCAACTCTGCCTTTTTTTGCAAGAGATAATTATAAATATTGTCGCTCAGGGTATAGCTGCGCTTTAAATTCAATAATTTGCGCTCGGTGATGGGCAGCGCCATAAGTTCATTTTCAAATAATTGTGAGCGTCGGTTGATGTCTTCGAGTTGAATATTGGTTAGTTGTTCTAAATTTCGCAAACCCTCTTTACCTCTGTTAATAGCATCTTCCAGCGCTTTTTCTTTTTCTTTCATGGCCGGACTCACATTTTTACCGTACATGCTTAGCTTTGATTTTTCTTGATATAATGAAGTTAATTCTTCCAGACTTTTCAATAATAAAGGATCCTCAATGCCCATTACTGAAGGAGCTATGATTTCTTCGAATTTATTCTTTTCATTCAAATAGTCTTTTAAATAAGTAAAGTATTGCTTTTTAAGTGAAATTATGGCCTTGTCGGTCTGCATACTTTTTAGCAATTCGAAAATACGACTTCCCTCGCCCGATACATCACTGATTTTATTTGTCAGCTGAAAATCGGTAAGGTCCTTTTCGCTTTGTTTTAATGAATCCTGTATAGAGAGTAATTGTTCATCAACAAATTTTTCGGTGAGCAACAAACCATTATTCTTTTCAGATAGGGTATGATCAATATAATTTTGAATATGGGTATTTAAAAAATCACATTCTTTAAATGCGTTATTTCCAGAAATAGATAAATCAAGAATAATCGTCTTCTCGCGCTGAGTAACATTTAAACTGTTCATGTATCCCACCGTCAACTCTTCATAATTGTTGAATTTGAAATAATAATCAATTTTGCTTTTGAAGTCAAAATTTTCGTCGGATAAAAAAACTTTAAATCCAAAATTACTTTCTTTAAAATTTTCTCCAAAAAATAATTTGCGACTAATATTATATGGCTCATCGATGCGCAATCGGTATGTTTTTTGATCGATAATAGAAATGAATATATCTACTCCGGGCTGATTAAAAACATTGCTGTCTTTCACAACCTTAAATGGTGCTGTAAGATAGAGTTCAGGCGATTTTAACTTACCAATGGAATAATACGAAATATCGAAAGGTAATTGTTGCAGTGTAGATAAAATTAAGGAATATGATTTTAATACCGGTATTTCAATTTCAACAAAACGGCGGGCGGTGCTTTTTCCTCTCCATCCCATATCTTGCAATACGTTTTCGATACCCGATTGCATATTCATACTTGAATTCTGCTCCTTTAAAATAAGAGAAGAGTTTACCACATATACCGGCATGGTTTTGCGGTTAATATAATATGCAACTGCCAAACATATCATAACCGACAATAATATCCAATACCAATTGGAAACAACCAGATAGATATATTTTCGATAGTCGACAGGTTGTTCCTGAAAGGGATTTTCGGCTGGGTTTTCCATTATAACAATTTAGTGATTAACAATACAAAACTTAAAGTAGAAGTAATGGTACTGATTACCATAAGATACTCCTGAACACTGGCCTTAAGCACTGCAGGCTTGCGGGGAGG
>JAIFLP010000137.1 GCA_020049015.1 Bacteroidota bacterium
TATAATTATAGCAGGAACCAAAGGCATCAGGGGTAATGGCAGGAAAATGCATGCCAATCTTAACCTTTTCTCCTGCTCGCGGCACTTGAGGGTACGCCACTATAAATCCAAAAAATACAACAATACAACAATATATAACCCGCATCATAATCTTCCTTAAAATTTCTAATGGCATAAAAATAAGGAATTATTTAATCAAAAAAAAGGGGAAGCAGTCAAAACTGCTTCCCCTTTTTAATTGATTATTTCAAGCCTATCTAACCAAAATCTGAGCTTGGTAGGTCTGCTCTTTACCGAATACGGTTAATATATAAGCTCCTTTAGCCAAACCTTTCAAATCGATACCGATAGTTCCAGCTTCCTGAGCACCTAATTCAAGCACTTTAACTCCCAATAAATTAGTCAATACCACGCGTTCACTAATCTCAGGCATTACAACATATACTTTATCATGTGCCGGATTTGGGTATACTATTGCACTTATTCCCGTATAATCAACAATTCCATCTTCAAAATCAAGATAAATCTCATATTCTTCGATGTCTTCTGTAATATTTACTGGGAAATAGAACGTTTTAAAAGAATCTTTGGAAGCAACAATAGTATCCAATCCAAAATCTAATGTAACGAGCACTTCTCCGCTAGCTGAGGTCACTGTATTTACTCCTCCTACTTTAATGTCTACGAAAGGTAATAATTCAAAATTCTTCTTATCGTAAGTTTTGATTGTTACCTTACTAAAATCATCTTTAATCTTAACATCAATAATCATATCAATTTCAGGCATAACCACAACTGTATTTGCTGAAAAGATATCTTCCACATTTCCGCCGCTTACATCTCCAGTCCATTCATCAAAAGATGCTTGATTATTGGCACTGATATCGATACGTGTACCCGCCATATACTCTCCACTTCCGGTTCCATTATTCACTGTTAAGTTAAACATTGGATCACGATAAGTAGCCGTAACGGTTGCATCTTTTGCAGGCATGGTTATGGTTGTATAAGCAAGCAGAGTATTTGCAAGCGAAGCTGAATCGCCTGTCCACTGATGGAATACCTTGCCGGCAGGAGCTGCATTAGCAGCAATGTATATTCTCTCATTGAAATTCATTACACGGGTAGTGGGTTTGCCAACTTCATCAATATACCCATCAACTATGGTAAGCGTAAAGGTACGTGGTTTGTAGGTAGCCCTCAACGAAATATTTGTAATACCACCAGCGGGTATAGTTACTGAAATACTAGCTGTAGCGCTACTACCAGTGGTAATATTTGCTAAACCTGTACCAGTCCACTTGTCAAATACATAACCGGCAGGATCCAAATAATTACCATTCTTGTCGCGGAATTCTTCTTTTGCGCTGTCGGAAGGATAAGCAGATACATTCACTACCGCTCCAGGTAAATAAGCTCCTGAACCTGTACCGTAAGTAACCATTAAACCCACTGCATCAGGATCAATTGAAACACACATAGCTTTATAGGTTAAATCCTTACTAGTCATGTTTACCACAGCTTCCTCTGAAATAGAATCGGGGGTTAATAGATTCACACTATTTTCGCCATCCCAATGCGACCATTTTAAACCAATAGCACATGGGTTTGCCTTAATAGGCACTTTTGCTCCAATGGTATACTTACCAGATCCTGTACCATTTATAACAGTAAGATTGTATGTACGAGCAATGTAAGTTACGCGTAAAATAATGCTCTTACCCGGCATAATCACATAAGTTGCATTCGCAAAAGGATCGGCAATTTTAACCTGATTGGCAGGCAATAATTCACCTGTATTAAAATCTAAAGCCTCCCACTGCCCGAAACGAGCATTTACACCTGCTGTATTGGCTCCAATAGTAACAGTATCTCCAGCCTCATAATATCCTTGAGGTGTTCCATTATCTGTTACTCCATCAATTACTTTTAGAATATGATTAGGACCAACGGGTACAAATGAAGCCTCAAAATTTAAACCTTTTTTACCACTAGCTCCATCTGGAACAGTAAGATAAGTAGTCATCTTGTCCAAATTCTCTAAATAAATAGCATCGTCAGCAGGCAACGCTTTCCAATTAACAAAAGCAGAACCGATTTCAGGCGAAAAGGCAACTAATTTTACTTTGTCATTTGATTTATATACACCTGTACTAGCTGTACCTGCCGCATTCAATACCCCACCAGGAATAAGCCAGCCATTTATAGCAGTAACTTCATGAAAACTGGTATCGGATACGCCATCAAAAACAGCTTCAATTTCCAAATCTTTACTTGGTTGTGTTACAGAAGTAATTGGGGCAAAAACATCATTAATATAAGCAGTAAGCGGCGTAGAAATTGTGTCTTCTGGATCATACCATTTCCAACGGGCAAAGTTCAAACCTTGCTCTGCCATATCGGCAGATATATTTACCTTTGTGCCCTCATACGAATAGGTATTAAGTGGCGAACCATTTCTAACTTTCAATCGGTATTGTAATTCCTGACGGTACAAGCCTTTGATAGCAATACTTTTCTTAGGCATAATTACAATTCCCGATTCCGCTTCAGGATCCTCAACAAAAGGTGATCCATTATAATAAATAGGAATCCAATTACTTAAACCTTCCCAGCGATCAAAAACAGATGCCAAACGATTTACAGAGTCCAATGTAGCAGGATAACCCTGAATAGGAACCCGCTTACGTGCATAGTATTCATCATTTTTTATTCCAGTACCAGGTTCAACTCTGGCACCATTTTCCAACAATAGGCCAAACTTGGTTGCCTCCTTAAATACAGCTTTGAATGTTAATTCAGATGCAACATATAAACCCACTGTAAAGTTATATACCCCATTGGCTCCAACAAATGAATTTACATGTTGTATAGAATCGCCAAGTGGTTTCCAATAATGGAACTCTTTTGAATAATCAACAAAACCATTTTCTAAAATGCTGTCCTGAGCAAGAATAATCAAGTTAGTACCTTCTTTTACCTCCATATAAGCAGGTTTATTTGTAGCTAAGTCTGATGTCTCTTTCTGATCGCCATTTAAAATAGTTCCACGATACACTGTTACCTTATAAATTTGAGGAATATAAGTGGTTGCATCTTTAAAATTAAAGTTTACGATGCGGGCATTTCCTGTTTTATTTACCACTTTAAAAGTACTTTGACCTGGACGTAGTTTAACCTTAAATGGCGATCCTGCATTGTAACCAACAGGATATACCTCAGTTGTAGTGCCACCTGAAGAATTAAAATCGGCAATTTTACGGTTATTCAACCACAATTCAAACTGTCCAGCCTCTCTTAAATCCATAGTAAACGCATACTCACGGTATGTATTGTCATTACCCTCAGAAACCACCATATAGTAGCGTTGCCATTGAGCTTCACTTTCATTGTAGCTACTCGGATTTGCATACCATAATGTATACCTTTCATGATCCCAGCCACCTTTTACAATCGTATTGCCAGTAGGATTTAATTTGGCCCCCATAATAATACCAGGGTTGGTAGCAGCCACAGCTGTTTTTAATCCTTTATATTTTGGTAACAAATTGGTTCCATCTAAAGTTGAATCCGCTGCTGTTCCAAACAATGAATTCCATACACCATCTCGATTATCTGATGTATAACCCACAATTGATTTATAATTGGCTTCCTCTATTCCTGTTTTCCAAATCTCCTGATAGTATATAGATTGCAGGTTCTCCATTCTTGGATCCGTTAGGGATTCTAATTTCCCTCCTGTCAATTCACACCATGTATGTACTCTAGGTCCTGAATTCCGCAACAACAATTTCATATTTAACCACGACGCAACGGCTTTTCTTCTGTAAAGCTCCCCGTCTCCTTTTATCTTATCTACAGAATATTTTAATCTGTTAATTACGGTATCTACATCTGCATTTTCAGTAGAAGTACAACATATTTCAAAATTACGAGGATCTGTACCACCACACCAATTGGTACTCCTTAATTCAGCCGCATCATAATATCTATCAGTAATCATGGCATAAAAATATTGTTCAGGATTTTGTGTTTTGTAATTCAGATAATCAAGAATTGTTTTAAAACGATCACTGCCCCGAATCTCGAATACCGGTCTGATTTGCGTCATCATTTTCTCGTAACCGAAAACCTTACGGAAAATGTCGGCAATGGCAAAATTCCTAGCTAAATACCTGCGTTCAGCAATATACCAATCATTGTAAGGATATCTGAAGAATCCATTCGTTGCAGAGTCAAAATTGATATCGGTTGCTTTGGCAGCAAGTTCTGCTTTCGCTAAATTCAAGTTATAATATCCATTAGGTCGGCTATTATTAGGCGCCTGCAAAGACAAGTATACTTTAGCAGTTGAGCTGGTTAATCTGGATTTCACCAATAGCGCTAAATTCAGAATGTAAATATCAGATGCACCAATAGGTACATACATCCAAACGTCCTTGCCTGTTTCATTGGCAAAATCAATAATATGTTCAAAAGCCAAACCTTTAAACGATGGGTGATAATTAGGATTGGTAGGAATGGGCATAGTAATACCGGTCATGCTGGATGATAATTCAGAATTGGAAACTTGTTGTAAAGCAGGTAAAGTACGTGCCTCCCAAGTCAATTCTCCATTATTCTGCTCTGAAGGTTCCTGTGCACGGTAAAAATCAACCGCCTTATATGGTTTCAAGGCATCATAAACAGGCTGACGGAAAGTTTTTAAACCCGTTTTAGGAACAGCCGCTGAACCAATTCCGGTTAGATCGCCGCTATAATAAACTTTTATATGTTTAACAGCAGGAGTTTTAATATTGGTAAAACGTAAATAGAAAGTACCTGCAGTCATCTCAAAACGTGCAATGGTTTTTTTAGTTACAGGATCAAGAGCTTGCGTGAGCTTTGAGCCTGAAATAGATCCAGGACCAATGGTAACATCAAAAGCACCAACGGCTTCAACATATACTACACCAGCAGTTACATCTGGCATGCGCAATGTAAAAGCTACATTGATTGGCCAACCATCTGGAGTAAAATCGCTAGGATTTTGAATGGGATTGGGATTTCCATCATACCTAGAACCCATAAACTGATTGGTAAAAATAAAATTGTAACAAGGTCCATAAGCATCCGCAGTAAGAGCTG
>JAIFLP010000083.1 GCA_020049015.1 Bacteroidota bacterium
ATTCCAAAGTCTTGAATACATATAATATGATATCAATCACTTTTTTAAATTCGTCTTTTAGCTGGTCGGGCCTGCAAAATAAATGGGCGTCATCTTGTGTAAAGCCTCTTACCCTGGTAAGTCCATGCAATTCCCCACTTTGTTCGTATCTATATACAGTTCCAAATTCTGCAAATCGAATGGGCAAATCTTTATATGAACGGGGTTTGAATTTATATATCTCACAGTGGTGTGGACAATTCATCGGTTTTAATAAAAATTCTTCGCCTTCCGCTGGCGTATGTATCGGTTGAAATGAGTCTTTACCATATTTTTCGTAATGACCAGATGTTACGTACAACTCCTTATTACCTATGTGCGGGGTTATTACCTGCTGATAGCCATATTTCTTTTGGATATTCCTTAAGAATTGTTCCAAGCGATCCCTTAATGCAGCTCCTTTTGGTAACCATAACGGTAAACCTTGTCCTACTTTCTGTGAAAAAGTAAATAATTCTAATTCTTTACCTAATTTCCTGTGATCTCTTTGCTTTGCCTGTTCCAATAAAACTAGGTATTCTTCTAACATCTTTTGTTTTGGAAATGTTATTCCATAGATGCGGGTCAATTGCTTGTTTTTTTCGTTGCCCCTCCAATAAGCTCCTGCAATACTTAATAATTTAATGGCTTTTATATGACTGGTATCGGGAAGGTGTGGCCCACGACATAAATCAGTAAAATTACCTTGACTATAAAGCGTTATGCTGCCATCAATAAGATCTGTGATAAGCTCAATTTTGTAAGGATCATTCTTCTCTGTAAAGTATTTAAGAGCTTCTGATTTGCTGATATCCTTACGTTGATATATTTGCTTTGTAGATGCTATTTCTTGCATCTTTTTTTCTATCAATGCTAAATCCGCTTCAACTATGGTTTTCTCTCCTAAATCAACATCATAATAAAAACCATTTTCTATGGCAGGGCCAATACCAAATTTCACGCCCGGATATAGTACTTCTAAAGCCTCAGCCATCAAATGCGCTGAAGAATGCCAAAAGGCATGTTTGCCTTCTTCATTATCCCATTTGTGTAACTTAATAGTTGCATCTTTGTTAATAGGTCTCGTTATGTCCCACAATTCGTCATTAACACTTACGGAAAGTATTTCCTTTGCCAATTGCTGACTTAAACTATTTGCTATCTCAAAGCCTGAAATTCCTTCCGGAAATTCCTTTATTTTGTTATCAGGGAAGGTAATTTTTATCATGTTTTAAAAATTAAGGCTGCAAAGGTAATCAATTGTTTAATATGTTACAAAATTATAATTATTGATTTTGTAATAGATGATTTGTAAATAATAGAAATGGTATTAGCTCAATTATAAGGATACATAGCCTTTTAAACCTTTACCTGTATTTTTTTAACAAACTATATTGTAATTGATCCTTATTTTACTTCATATTTTTTGTGTATTAAATATTTTTTAAGTAATTATGCCTTTCAAAAAAATAGGAGAAATTTATGAAATCAAAAATTGGAAAAGTAAGTATTTTTGAAAAGGCTGCGTTTGGATTTGGCGACATGGCGTCAAATCTTTTCTATCAGACTTTCACCATGTTTTTATTGTATTTTTATACTGATGTATTTGGTATTTCTGCTACGGCTGCGGGCACCATGTTTTTGGTCGTTCGTATGCTCGATACCTTTTACGATCCTATTGTGGGCGTTTTGGCCGATAGAACCAAATCAAAATACGGGAAATTCAGACCTTGGATTTTATATACCGTGGTGCCTTTTGGTGTAATTGGATTTCTTACATTTTATACGCCCGATCTGGTAACCAGTGCCAAATTAGTATATGCTTATATCACGTATACAGCTATGATGTTTATCTATTCAACAATTAATGTTCCTTATGGTGCATTAATGGCTGTAATGTCAAACGATTCATTAGAAAGAACCAGTTTGTCTGCTTTTCGTTCCATTTTTGCATTTTTAGGTGGGATTATTGTACAAGCGCTAACTTTAAACATGGTTAAGTATTTTGGAGGTTTAAATCCCTTAGCTGATGGTTCAGTAAATGAACAATTCGGATTTTCGACCGCTATGGGTATATATTCTGTATTGGCTGTTATAATGTTTCTTACCACATTTTTCTTCTGTAAAGAAAGGGTTAAGCCTATTGCGGAAGGGAATAATTCTTTGGGTTCCGATTTAAAAGATTTATTTACAAATAGGCCTTGGCTTATTTTATCAGTTGTGGGTGTTATGACTTGCCTATATGTCGCAGTTAGAAATGGTGCTATTATTTACTATTTTAAGTATTACGCCAATACTGTTGTAAGTCTTAATATTTTTGGTTTTAATATGGATACTGCATCTGCTTTTATGGTGATAGGTACAGCTTGTAGCATTATTGGAACCATTTTATTGAAACCAGCCGCTGCTCTAATTGGTAAAAAAAATGTCTACATCGTTTCAATGGCTGCGGGTACCGTTCTTAGTATTGCATATTACTTCTTATCAAAGGACCAAATTGTTCTGATGTTTATTTTTCAAGCTTTATGCAATCTATTTATTGGACCTGCTATGGCCATGATGTGGAGTATGTACGCCGATACTGCCGATTATTCTGAATGGAAAACTGGCAGAAGAGCTACAGGTTTGATTTATTCTTCTGCCAATTTTGCTCAAAAATTTGGTTGGTCAATTGGTGGAGCAATGGCAGGTTATCTGCTTGCTGCATACGGTTTTAAAGCAAATACCTTGGCTAGCCCTGAAACCGAGCGCGGTGTAATCATTCTTTTTAGCTATATGCCTGCTATATGGAGTGCATTAGCAGTAGTAGCTCTTTTCTTTTATAATTTGGATGAAAAAAAGGTTATAGAAATAAACAAAGAATTAGAAAAATTAAAAATTAAAAAATAAACGTCACAACATAAAGACGCAATGCATTGCGTCTATAAAATAATATAAATTTTAATAAGTACACATATGCAGTACGGACATTTTGATGACAAAAACAAAGAATACGTAATCACCCGCCCCGATACACCACGTTCATGGAGCAATTATTTGGGTTCAACCGAATATGGTGCCATTGTAACAAATAATGCAGGTGGATATAGCTTTTATAAATCAGGTGGACAAGGTCGTTTTACCCGCATCCGCTTCAATTCAATACCTTTAGACCAACCCGGAAGATATTTATATATCAGAGATAAAGAAACAGCTGATTATTGGTCTGCTTCATGGCAACCGGTTGGCAAACCTTTAGATCAATATAAAAGCGAATGCAGGCATGGTAGTGCTTATACCCTTATTACTTCTGAGTATGCCAATATCAAATCTGAAACCAAATATTTTGTACCGCTGGGGCAAAATTTTGAAATTTGGCATCTGAAATTAACCAATAATAGTCCTACCGCCCGCCAATTAAGCTTGTTTTCATTTATTGAATTCGTAGGTAATTGGAATGCTATGGATGATTTATTGAATCTTCAGTATACCCAATATACAGGTAAGATGGATGTTGTTGATAACATAATTGATCATGGTACCAATGTTCACATTCCTTCTATGCCCGACAACTTTAATGAAAAAGATCAAGGTCGCCATTCGTTTCTGGCTTTTACCGGTGGTGAAGTTGTAGGTTTTGAAACCGATTTAGAACGTTTTATTGGTCATTATCGTACTTATGCAAATCCAATTGCTATTGAAAAAGGTTTGTGCAGTAATTTTAAAGCAGCTGGTGATAATATGTGCGGGGTATTGCAAATTGATACCAAGTTAAAACCTGGAGAATCAAAAGACTTTTTCGTTTTAATGGGCGTGGGAACTGCCGCAAAGGAAGGTAAAGAAATAGTTGCAAAGTATAGCAATGTTGATACTGTAAATTACGAATTTGAACAAGTAAAAAAGTATTGGCATTCCCGTATGGGTAGTATGTCGGTGCAAACTCCCGATGCTGAATTTAACAGTATGGTAAATATGTGGAGTCAATACAATTGTTTGATAACTTTTGCCTGGAGTCGTGCTGCCAGTTTGGTTTATACAGCCAGTGAGCGCGACGGATTGGGGTATCGAGATAGTGTGCAGGATCTATTGGGCGTAATGCACAATATTACCGATGAAGCTAAAAAAAGATTGGAATTGATGATTACTGGTCAGGTGGCTACAGGAGGCGCTATGCCTGTAGTGAACAAAGTTATACATACTCCCGGTAGTGAAAAAGCACCTAAGGAAGAGCAATACCGCTCCGATGATTGTTTGTGGTTGTTTAATGCCATACCTGCCTATGTTAAAGAATCAGGAGATATAGACTTTTATAAAAAAGTACTGCCCTACGCGGATAATGGTAAAGATACAGTGCTTGGGCATATGCGCAGAGCCATACAGTTTAATTTAGATCGTTCCGGTTCACATGGTTTGCCATGCGGATTATTAGCTGATTGGAACGATTGTTTGAAATTTGGACATGATGGCGAAACTACTTTCGTTGCTATGCAATTGAGGTTGGCGTTTAAGGTTTATATTGAAGTGAGCGATTTGATGGGTCTGAAGGAAGAAATAGAGTGGGCCCAACCTTTGTTAAATAAATTAGATGAGAATATTCAGAAATTTGCCTGGGATGGCGAATGGTTCCTTAGAGGTTACCGTAATGATGGCTTTAAATTTGGTTCCAAGGAGAGCGAGGAAGGTCAGATATTTATGAACCCTCAGGTATGGGCTATCATGAGCGGGGCTGCCAGTGAAGAGCAAATGCGAATTTCATTAAAACGCATGGAAGAGCGTTTGGCAACCGATTATGGGGTAGCTATATGTGATCCACCTTATACCGAAACCGATTATAATATTGTTAGAGCCGCTTTGATGAATACCGGTATGAAAGAAAATGGTGGAATTTTCACCCATACCCAAGGATGGGCTGTTATTGCAGAAGCCATGGCCGGAAATGGAGAAAAAGCCTATGATTATTTCAGAAGGTATATGCCTTCTGCATACAATACCAAAGCCGAGATCAGACAAATTGAACCCTATGTGTATTGTCAGTCAACACACAGTAAATACAGTCCCCGTTATGGAAATTCCCGAATACCCTGGTTGAGCGGTTCTGCTACCTGGTCTTTTGTGGCGGCTTCACA
>JAIFLP010000182.1 GCA_020049015.1 Bacteroidota bacterium
ACTGAACATAAGGAAACTCCAGGCTTGGGTGATAAACTTGATAAGAAAAAATCAAAATTTGTTCTTCAATTTGAAGGTAAAAAGCTTGGTGAATTTAAAATAATGGTGAAGAAAGACAAAGGAGATGTAGACGCCATAACTGCTTCCACCATTAGTTCCAGGGCATTTTGTGAAGCGTTGAATTTGGCGGTTGAGGTTTATGGAGAGGTGAAAAAGTGAATTGGTGTATAACTGAAAAAAAATGATTGGTATGAATCAGTGGAAAAATTTTAGCAAAGGCTTTCTTAAAGAAAATCCTATACTGGTGTTGGTATTGGGTACCTGCCCAACTTTGGCAACCACATCATCAGCAATAAACGGAATAGGAATGGGGTTGGCTACCACATTTGTATTATTTAGTTCCAACGCAGCTATTGCATCAGTAGCCAGAATAATTCCGGACAAGGTTCGTATTCCCGCATACATTATAATTATTGCCACCTTTGTTACCATTGTAGATTTATTAATGAAAGCATATACAGGGGATTTATACGACAAGTTAGGGATTTTTATTCCACTAATTGTTGTCAATTGTATTGTATTAGGTAGGGCTGAAGCTTTTGCCAATAAAAACAGCGTAGGCGCATCGGCAATAGATGGATTGGGAATGGGTTTAGGATTTACTATGGCTCTTGGAGTATTAGGCGGACTAAGGGAATTATTAGGAGCATTTAGTTTATTAGATTATAAATTCGTTGATCGAGATGGAATATTACTTTTTATCTTAGCTCCGGGAGCATTTATAACACTAGGATATCTGATTGCATTGGTAAATAAAATAAATAAGAAATAATATGGAATACATTACTATTATAATAGCTGCTGTATTTGTAAACAATGTTGTGCTATCGCAATTTTTAGGAATATGTCCATTTTTGGGCGTATCAAATAAAATAAGTACCGCATTGGGGATGATAGGTGCCGTAACATTTGTTATAGTGTTAGCAACACTGGTAACCTACATGATTCAAACATTTCTTTTAAAACCATTAGATATAGAGTATATGCGAACCATTACTTACATATTGGTTATAGCAGCATTAGTTCAAATGGTTGAGATCATACTTAAAAAAGTGAGTCCCCCGCTTTTCGCAGCATTAGGTATTTTTTTACCTCTTATTACTACCAATTGTGCAGTATTGGGAGTAACCTTATTGGTGGTTGTAAAAGACTACAATATGGTACAAAGTATGGTATATGCTTTATTCACATCCATAGGATTTGGATTGGCATTATTAATCTTTGCGGGAATCAGGGAGCAAATGGAAATGTCGAATATTCCAAAAGCTATGCAAGGCACACCTATAGCATTAGTAACCGCAGGAATTTTGGCAATGGCATTTATGGGATTTGCGGGCTTGGTATAATAAACCTATAAAAACGTTTTGTTTTACATTTGATTAATCAAGCTTTAATACCGCTAAAAATGCAGTTTGTGGGATTTCAACATTACCTACCTGACGCATTCTTTTCTTACCTTCTTTTTGTTTTTCCAACAATTTTCGTTTTCGGGAAATATCGCCACCATAACATTTAGCGGTAACATCTTTTCTAAGGGCTTTTACTGTTTCGCGTGCAATAATTTTGGCACCAATAGCAGCCTGTATGGCGATATCGAATTGCTGGCGGGGTATTAATTCGCTTAATTTTTCGCACATTCTCCTGCCTAAACTATAGGCATTATCTCTGTGAATAAGAGACGATAAAGCATCAACACTTTCGGCGTTTAGTAATATATCTAAACGAACCAGATCTGCCCGTTTAAAGCCTGACATATGATAATCGAATGAAGCATAACCTTTCGATATACTTTTAAGTCTATCATAAAAATCGAAAACTATTTCGGAAAGAGGCATTTCAAAACTTAATTCAACACGGTTATTATTGCCATAAACCTGACTTCTCAATACACCGCGTTTGTCTAAACACAATTTCATAATACCGCCTAAAAATTCGGTTGTGCAAATAATTTGTGCATTAATATAAGGTTCTTCTATATAATCAATCAAAGTTACAGCCGGCAATCCACTAGGGTTATGCACCTCGATAATATCATTTTTGGTTGAATATACTTTATAAGAAACGTTTGGAACCGTAGTTATAACATCCATATTGAACTCACGATCGAGTCGCTCCTGAATAATTTCCATGTGGAGCAGACCTAAAAACCCGCATCTAAATCCAAAACCTAAAGCAGCAGATGACTCAGGTTGAAATGTCAAAGAAGCATCGTTCAATTGTAATTTTTCAATAGAAGCGCGGAGATCTTCATACTGATCGGTATCTACAGGATAAACACCTGCAAAAACCATTGGCTTAACTTCTTCAAAACCATCAATGGCTTTGTCGCAAGTATTTGCAACCGATGTAATTGTATCGCCCACTTTTACCTCAGCCGCCGCTTTAATACCAGAAATGATGTAACCTACATTACCCGCTTTTAATACTTGATGAGGCTCATATTTTAAACGCATTACGCCTATCTCGTCGGCATTATATTCTTTGCCTGTATTAAAAAATTTAACTAATTCTCCTTTTTTTATTGATCCATTTACAATTTTGAAATAAGCCACAATACCCCTAAATGAATTGAAAACGGAATCAAAAATCAGAGCTTGCAGGGGTGCATTTTCATCCCCTTTAGGATGGGGAATTACTTTGATTATGGCAGCAAGAATTTCGTCAATTCCAATACCAACTCTGGCACTGGCTTCAATTATTTCTTCCCGCTTGCAACCTAATAAATCAACGATATCATCCTTAACCTCTTCGGGTTTTGCCGCATCCATATCAATTTTATTCAGAACCGGAATAATGGTCAAATTATGATCAATAGCCTGATATAGATTAGAAATTGTTTGAGCTTGAATGCCCTGGGTGGCATCTACAACCAATAAAGCCCCTTCGCAAGCTGCAATAGCTCTAGAAACTTCATAAGAAAAATCGACATGCCCGGGAGTATCAATTAAATTTAAAACATATTTTTGATTTTCAAAAGTATAATCCATTTGAATGGCATGACTTTTAATAGTAATACCCCTCTCCCGCTCCAAATCCATGCTATCTAATACCTGATCTTGCATATCTCTATCGGCCAAAGTATTTGTTTTTTGGATCAAACGATCGGCCAAAGTGGATTTACCATGATCGATATGGGCAATAATACAGAAGTTACGTATATTTTGCATCAGTTTTTATATTCAAATTTAAGCTGCAAAGATATTCAAATAAAGCTATTTTTATTATTTATTGATATATTTGAAGCTAAAAAAAGCAAGCATGCTTAAGTACTACATAATTATTTTTCTGAGTATAATTCTAATCCTTCCCTCTTGCGGTACATTGAAATTGGCAGGGGATAAGACTGAGAGCGAAAAAGAGATGTCAGATAAAGAGTATTTAGAAGGTTATTCAAAAAAATTAGGCATTCAATTAGAAGGGAATGAGAATCCATTATTGATAAAAACCATAGCGGAATGGATTGGAGTACCCCATAAAATGGGAGGTTGCGACAAAAGCGGCACCGATTGCTCCTGTTTAACCAGGAATTTGTTTACAACAGTATATAATAAATCACTTGATAGGAGCTCATCGGCTCAATTTGAAAATAACTGCAAAACAATAAGCAAGAAAGAATTAAAAGAAGGAGATTTGGTGTTTTTCAAAATCAGTGGAGGTAATATATCGCATGTAGGCTTATACATAAAAGATCAAAAATTTGTACATGCTAGTACAAAAAAAGGAGTGATAATAAGCGATTTAAACGAAGCCTATTATTTAAAGTATTTTTTTTCTGCTGGTAGGGTAAAATAATTAGTCTCTGGTGGTAGCCAGAATTATTTTTAGTTTTAATTTACTTCCGATATCAAGCACATCTACAACGTCTTGCAACTGGAGGCCTTTATCGGCTCTTAAAATCACGGTTGTTTTTTCTATGTCGCCAACCAGCGAAGCCAGTCGGGGTTCTATTCCTTCAAAACTTACCGGCACATCATTGATAAAATACTGTTTATCTTGAGTAATAGTAAGATTTATGCTCTGCTTAGAGACTGTTTGTTCATTAGACGCTGCTTTAGGCAGGAGTAATTTTATAACGGAAGGATTGACCAAAGTAGACACGATGAGGAAGAACAGCAGCAAAAAAAACATAATATCGTTTAAAGATGCGGTATATACCTCGGTATGACCTTTAGAAGGGCGGGATAACTTCATGCTCTTTATTTTTTAACGTAGTGCATCAATAAAACGGTTGCAATCGCGTTCCATGCCGATAATAATTCTTTCCACCCTTGAATTTAACCAATGATATCCAGAAAAAGAAGCCACCCCCACAGCAAGACCAAAAGCAGAAGAAATCATTTTTTGGTACAACCCACCGGCAATATTTCCAATACTGATATTATCGGTGAGAGATATGTTATAGAAGATTTTAATAACGCCAAAGATGGTACCCAAAAAGCCGAACATAGGTGCGATGGAAGATATTACTCCTAAATAATTCAAATTTAACTCTAACGAGGCAATTTGCTGACGGGATTCATTTTCTACAGCCTCTTGAATTTCGGCAATTGGCTTACCGGAACGCTGTAAACCAGCAATAAAAATATTACCCAGAGGAGAATTAGAAATGGTACAGCGCTGAATGGCTTCCTCTATTTTTTTTTCTTTTATCAATTGAATTACCTCATCGGTAAGTTTGGGATCCTTTTTGCGGGCTTTACGGATGATTTCGGAACGTTCAATTATAATATAAAGGGTTGCAATAGAAAGTAGCGCGATAGGGATCAGGATCCATCCTGCTTTAAGAATAATATCGAAATAAGAATCTTTTGCCTGCACGGCCAAAATTAGATTAAGAATAGCATTCATAATAGAAATATTTAATGGGGATAAAGATAGGGAAATAATTTAAAAAAAAAGGAGCCGCCTTTTGATAAAGACGGCTCCTTTTAAAAAAATCTTTAGCTAATTATTCTATAACTAATTTTTCCTGAATAGAAACATTTTTTGATGTTACGTTAAGGACATAAACACCTTGGCTTAAATCATTAACATTCAATATTGTTTCAGTCTG
>JAIFLP010000128.1 GCA_020049015.1 Bacteroidota bacterium
TCGGGCCATTTGTGAAGATTTTAATGCCAATATTTGGATTGCGACCAATTATGGTTTGAGCATGTACAGTCGTGTTAACGGACGGTTTAAAAACTTTTATCACAACCCTGAAAATTCCAATTCTCTTTCCAGTAACAAAATATACAATGTTATGTGCGATAGAGAAGGCTATATTTGGGTGAAAACCAATGAGTCCCTTGAAAAATTTAGTTTCGAAAGAAATATTTTTATTAGTTATAAGCATTATCTTGATGTGTTCAACTATTCTTCCGAAGTATTGAGGTATCCTTTATGTCAGGATTTTAAAGGTGATATTTGGGTTGGAACCAAAGATGGATTGAACCGATTTGATATTCAAAAAGAAGTTTTTGAAAGATTTGAACACAATGCAACAAATAAAACAAGTATTAGCAATAATTCTATTAATGAACTGTTTCAGGATAAAGGAAAAAATCTATGGATAGGCACAGCTAATGGTTTGTGTCTGTTCAACCGGTTGAATAATGATTTTACCAGAATATCAGGATATGCCGATGACGGTGGGGTTAATGACAATAATATATTAAGCATTACAGAGAATGCTTCAGGTGAACTAATGATTGGAAAAGTATTAGGTTTTGATTTATACCATCCTGTAAAAAATGAAATACAAAAATATCAGTATATAAATTATCGAAATGTTTCCTACGGTTTAACCTCGGTAAATTCTTTACTTTTGGATGTAAATAATATTCTTTGGATAGGTTCAAAACAGGGACTGACAAAAATAGATCAAAAAGATTTTAAGTTTGATTTGAATTCTGTAGATTATTTAAATTTTGAACTTAATAATCAGGCGGTTTATGCTTTGTGGTTAGATGGCGATGAACTTTGGCTGGGAACAGATTCTAAAGGAATTATAATTATAAACCGCAAAAATAATAATATCAGAAAATATAATACCAATACCAGCTCACACAAACTGATAAATAACAGCGTTTATGTAATTAAAGAAGATAGAAAAAGTAGGGTCTGGATTGGTACAGAAAGTGGTTTGAATATTTACGATAAAAGAAAAAACCAGATTTCTTTAATTAACGAAAAAGGAGAGGGGCGAAAATCATATTTCGATAGGAATAGGATTTTTTCAATTTGTCACACTCAAGCAAATGTTACTTATATTGGAACACGACAAGGATTATTTCTGATTGATAGCAGTAGAATAGAACGATTACCTATTCTAAAGGCTGATGGAATTGATTATACAATCAATCAGGTTTTTACTGTTGTTGAAAATAAAATGGGTTACCTGTGGATAGGTACTGATCAAGGATTGTTTTATTATAATCCGGTTATTAAAACAGCTCAAATATTTAGTTCTTGGAAAGCTAATATGAATGAAAAAATTAGCAATAATTACGTATATTCATTATTAATTGATTCGGACGATGTGTTGTGGATTGGTACCGCATCAGGCTTAAATAGCTATTCTTCCGATGAAAATAAAATAGTTACCTATACAGTAGAAAATGGATTGCCCAACGATGTAATTTATAGTATTATTGAAGATGACATGAGTAATTTGTGGGTTAGTACAAATTATGGACTGGTGCGTTTTGATAAGTCAAGTCTTTCATTTACTTCATTTGATTTGGCCGACGGATTGCAAGGGTATGAATTTAATATCAACGCTGTTCATAAATCATTTGATGGAGAATTATTCTTTGGAGGAATAAATGGATATAATTCTTTCTTTCCGGAAGCGGTGAAGTATAATTTAAAAATTCCCAACATAGAAATCACTTCTTTTGAATTATTCAATAAAGGAGGGAATAAAAAAATGTATGTTGCTAATGGTTCTGTAGTTATCATTCCAGCAGATAATAACCTTATAAATGTTGAATTTGCAGCGCTCGATTTCACTTATCCAGAGAAAAACAATTATTCATATCAATTAAGCCGAATTGGTGAATCAAGTGAATGGGTAGCATTAGGAACCCGTAATATGGCAACTTTTTCCAACCTTCAACAAGGTGAATATCTTTTAAAAATCAGAGGCTCTAATAGTGATAATATTTGGAACGAAGAAGGAATTGTTATTTCATTGAAGGTTATGGGACCTTTTTATACTTCCATTGTAGCTTATATAGTCTATTTTATTTCTTTTGTTCTTATTGTTTACCTTTGGTTTTTATTCAGGACACGCAAATTAAGGAAATCAAATAAAATATTGCGTGAAAAAGAATTGGCTTCTATTGAGGTGGAAAAGCAAAAAGAATTACTGACAATAAAAAATAAAAATATTACCGATAGTATTAACTATGCCAAGAGAATACAGGAAGCATTGATGCCATCGGAAAAAATATTCAAAAAAATCCTTCCCAATTCCTTTGTTTATCACAGACCTAAAGATATTGTGAGTGGCGATTTTTACTGGATTAATGAGAAAAATGGCAAAATTTATGTAGCTGCAGTGGATTGCACCGGACATGGCGTTCCTGGTGCCTTTATGTCGATTTTGGGTTTTGAATTGTTTAGAAGGATTACTTTGAATGAAGGAATTGATAGCCCAGATGTTATATTGAATAAGTTAACAACAGAGTTTTCTTCTTTTTTTATGGATCAGGAAACACTTGCTTTGCGGGATGGTATGGATGTTACATTTTGTGTTATAGACAAAGAAAAATCCATTATTGAGTTTTCAGGTGCTATAAATCCTTTGTATGTTATAAGAGAGAATAAAATTATTGAACATAAAGGTGATCGATTTTCTGTTAGTTTAATGATGGAAGACAATTACCAATTTACAAAAAAAACCATTCACCTTAAAAAAGGCGACATGGTGTATTTATTTTCTGATGGATATGCCGATCAGTTTGGTGGTCCGGAAGGTAAAAAATATAAATACCGCCGTTTTAGGAGTCTTTTACTGAACATTCATAAGTTACCAATGGAAGAACAAAAATTATTTCTTGATGAGTCAATGGAGAATTGGAAAGGTCGTTTTGAACAAGTAGATGATATATTAATAATTGGTATCACAGCTGATTTCTAAAGTATGAAGATTATTTGCGTAGGTTTAAATTATAGGAAGCATGCCGCTGAGTTAGGCGATGCTATTCCTGAAGAGCCTGTTATTTTTTTGAAATCTGATAACGCATTATTAATAAATAACAAGCCTTTTTTCTATCCCGAATTTTCAAAAGAAATACATTATGAAACTGAATTGGTTCTCAAAGTCTCTCGATTGGGAAGACATATAGCACCCGAATTTGCGCATAGATATTATAATGAAGTAACAGTTGGAATAGATTTTACTGCACGCGATTTGCAGCGCAAACATAGGGCAGCTTCTTTACCATGGACTTTATCAAAGTCATTTGATAATGCCGCACCCATTGGTAAATTTGTTGATAAAACTGTATTTAAAAATTTAGATAGTCTTCAATTTTCATTAAGAATTAACGATAAGTTGGTTCAACAAGGAAACTCAAATGATATGATATTTTCTATTGATACCTTAGTTTCATACATATCAAATTTTTTTACACTCAAAATTGGCGATTTAATATTCACAGGAACACCTGTTGGAGTAGGAGAAGTGTATATTAACGATTACATGCAAGCATCTATTGAAGATATGGAGCTTTTGAGTTTTTATGTTAGATAGAATATTATATTAGGATACTCTATATTTTGCTTGCGCGAAGCATTTCTTTTTTTGGCGGTGCTCCTGGAATTCTTTCTACTTTATATCCTGCAGCTTCCATATTCCGCCGCACAATTCCTTTAGCGCAATAAGTAACTAAAATTCCGCCCGGCATAAGCATGTTAAAAGTTTTTTTGAAAGAATCTATAGACCATAATTCGGGTGATTTATCAGGAGAAAATGCGTCAAAATAAATTAAATGATACTGTTGAATAGGCTCATATTGTAAAAAATCATTTTGAATTTTCAACAGTTCAAACATACTGCTACATTGACTAGCAATATTCCATTTGCAATGATGTATCATGTCAAACCAAAAGTCACCATCATTAAAAAATGAACCATAATTCAATTGCTTAATTAGATAATGTTCAACGGGAAATTTCTCTATACTATGATATTGAATGTTCAATTGCAATTTTTTTGCTTCCAGTAAGGTAATCAATGCATTAAGCCCAGTGCCAAATCCCAATTCAAAAATGGAAATATTCTTTTCTTGAATCAAATGCAAACCACTTTTTAGAAACACGTGCGTCGATTCTTCTATTGCTCCATGAATAGAATGATACGTTTCCTGAATTTCTTCATTCATTAGGCTATGACTATTGTCGCCAGTAACGAGTATTTTTTGTGCCATATGTTTGTTTTATTAGGGCAGATATTAAATCTGCCCCATAATTATTAATCTAAATATGCCCACTTAAAATTGATATATCCTTCTATTGCCTCATCATTAAAAAATGATTCACCAATAAATTTTACATGCTTACCACTAGCCGTTTTTATTATGTATACATGTAAGTTAGGTTCGTATGTTCTGGTGCCAGGACCTGTAGGCGATTTAAATACAGCTTCCATAGGTATGCATCTAGATGCTTTTACTGTTTTGGGAGGCATGGTGCTCAAATCGTAAACCGACATGGAATCGTCGCTAATAAATTTGCTTAATGAATCTTTGATGCTCTCATAAGTGATTGCGGCGAAATCAACTTTGCCCATATCCAACACGGCACCTATTCCGCTGCCTGATGTTCCACCATTTGTTTGAAAGCTTTCATATTGAATGGCTAAATCCCAAGTTAAATCATTTCCAGCTTCAGTTATTGTAACTAAAGTGTCTTTTTCAAACGAATAATACAACCAATTCATCATGGAAGTATTAACATTCAAAACTTTCGATTTTGCTGTAAGGTCGTTGTTATCTTCCTTCTCTTTTTCGCAAGAAAAAATGATGGTTGCCATAGCAACTGCAATTAAAATAAATTTGTTTTTCATATTATTATTTATTAAATTAAATTATTTTAAATTATTGTTATTCGATAAAATTATTGAGATTTTTCGCTATCGCTCAAAATGACGATATTTTTATATAATTGGT
>JAIFLP010000068.1:0-694 GCA_020049015.1 Bacteroidota bacterium
CATTTTTGCTAATCAGAACTATTGATGCTTCTGATGAAATCCCATTTTCAACCAATTCTGATTTTTTAACAGTTTGGAATGGCAGTGAATATGTTCCTATTTTTATTAAGGGCATAAACCTCGGGATTGCTATTCCCGGAACATTTCCTGGTGAAATGGCCGCAAGTAAATCGGATTATGCAAAGTGGTTTAGGCAGATTAAAGAGGCCGGATTTAATTGTATCCGTCTATATACGCTTCATTATCCGCGATTTTTTGAAGTGCTAGATTCATTTAATCATGCTAATAAGGGTAATCCACTGTATTTTTTTCAAGGGGTTTGGTTGGAAGAAGAATTACCAGGTTATCAGCACGACTTGTATTTTTTAAACAGCAGTTTTAAAAAAGAAATTGAAGAGAATATTGATTGTGTTCATGGAAATAAAATAATTGCAGAACGTTTTGGTAAAGCTTCCGGTACTTATTCTGTTAATGTTTCAGAATGGTGTTTAGGCTATATAATTGGAAGAGAAGTTCACCCTATAGAAGTTCTTACTACAAATATGTTAAATTCATCTTTTGTATCTTTTAAAGGTGATCATCTTGCAATAGAGAATGCTTCGCCAACAGAGGTATTTTTTATTAACATGCTCGATCATGTTATTTCGCATGAGTACAATAATTATAAAACCATGCGCCCTGTAAGTAATTCCAG
>JAIFLP010000068.1:733-7852 GCA_020049015.1 Bacteroidota bacterium
CTCGAAGTATTAAATGCGCCAGCAGGAGTTTTTTTTAGTTACCATGCATATCCTTATTACCCTGATTTTATTAGTCGTCAATCTTCATATAAACAGTATTCTGATGATTATGGATTCAATAGTTATTTAGGATATTTACACGATTTAAAAGCACACTACAAAAATTTTCCGCTCATTATTGCTGAATATGGTGTTCCTTCTAGTTGGGTGGTTGCTCATTATGCATCTAATGGAATGAATCACGGCGGTTATGATGAATACCAACAAGGTTTGATAAACTTAAGATTATTGGATAATATTCGGGCTAGTTCGTGCGGTGGTGGTATCCAATTTGCCTGGATTGATGAGTGGTTTAAAAAAACGTGGGTAACCGATGCTATTGATTATAATCCGGAGAGTAGGGTAGTTTGGCATAATTATGCAGCGGCTGAACAAAATTTCGGATTGCTTTCATATTCAAATACACTTTCAAAGGATACTATTTTAAAAAATGCAAGCGATAAAAATATTTCTTACATAAAAGCCGAGACCAATTATGCCTTTTTTGATCTGGAGATTGGTTTGAAAAATCCAATGGATATTCCCGATGAGATGTGGATTGCTTTAGATACCTATGATGCGGGATTGGGAGAAATTAATTTACCTAATGGACGCAATATCCCAACAGGGGCTGAATTCTTTATCCATCTTACTAATTATAAAGCCCGATTGTTTGTTACTCAGGCCTACGATATTTTTGGTATTTATCATGGATGGTCTGCACCAGAGCAATTATACCGATCTATTCCTTCACAGGGAGCGCCGTGGAATATCATGCGTGTTAGAAATAATTCTTATTATGAAGATGTTCAGTACATTGGAAATTTGCAGGTGAATTATGATTTTCAGCCTTTGTCTACCAAGGATGCGGTTATTATTTCAAATGGAAAGATTCAGATAAAATTGCCTTATTCTTATCTTTTATTTACTGAACCAAATAGAATGAAAGTTTTTCATGACAATCGTCAAACAGTTCAGAAGGAAGATACTATATCAGATGGTATTGCGGTGCATATTGATTATAAGAATGAATGGAGTAGCTCGACAAAAAGATATGTTTGGGAAAATTGGAACAAACCTGTGGTTAATGAAAAACTTAAAACTTCGTATTATGTAATGAAAGACAATTTGCATAAATTTAATTCACCTGCTATTGCGGTGCGCGACAGCTTTCATTTTTCAAATGAATTTTTTCCGGTTACTATTGCGCCCGATAAAGGTTTGTTAAGCAATGATTTTGATATGGATGGAGAGGTTAAGGTAAGTTTAATTGCAATGAATCCAAGAAATGGTATTATCTATTTATACAATGATGGTTCCTTTCAATATACCCCGCAAGCTGGATTTATTGGATTTGATTCGATGCAATATTTTGTATATGATGGTTATAGTTTATCTAAAGAAAATACCGTTATTTTTTACGTTGCTGATAACAATCACTTGGAGGAAATTAAAACGGCAAAGGGAGATGATTTATTTGTGTATCCTAATCCGGTTCAAGAAATATTATATTTTAAGTCTAACGAAAGCATTGAATACGCCGAAATATTTGATACATCGGGTATTATTGTAACTAGTTTTGTTGTAGGTTCAATGGAGAGCCTTACAAACATATCTGAATTTAAGCCAGGACGCTATGTTCTGCTGGCTCATGTAAATGGAAAAATTTTAAAGCAAGTATTTGTTAAAATTTAATACTCAGATCAATATTTTTTTTAATTATATGTATTGACAATTAATTTCCCTCATACGCATTTAATTCTCATTAAAGCTGAAAACGCTTATTATGCTTATTTAAATTTATTTATTTTAAATTTTGCTAGCAATATCATTTATTAGCTTATATTTGCAACAATGTTGCACCTGAAATAGTGTTGCAAATAAATTGGTTGATTATGAGAATGTTAAGTTTGTACTCTATTTATATTGCTTCCTGAATGAAATCATTTGTTGTATCTCTTGCATTCATATTTATATTATTTTCAAGTGCTTTTACACAAAGTACCAATGAATTTACCATAGATTCGATAATTGAATCGCAATCTAACATGGTAAAGATTGATGAAGTGGTGCTTAGAGAGAACTATGAAAATACTCGTAATAAAAAGGAAGCTCTTAGTGTTGAGGTAATTAAAAGTGATTTTATTTTTGAAAATAATGCCGGTAACCTGGTTCAAACCATCGAAAAATTGCCCGGTGTTTCAGCAATGAGCATAGGATCGGGTTTTGCAAAGCCTATGATACGTGGGTTTGGATTTAATCGCGTAGCCGTTTCAGAGTATGGTATCAAACAAGAAGGTCAGCAATGGGGTGCAGATCACGGATTAGAGCTGGATCAATTTAATGTGGAAAAATTGATTCTTTATAAAGGCCCTATGAGCTTGCAGTATGGAAGTGATGCCATTGGAGGCTTAATTGAAATAGTTCCTGCTGCCATACCTAATGTAAATAAAGTTTTTGGTGAAGTTTCATTAATCGGTAAAAGCAATAACAGTTTGTTCGGTTCATCGGCTATGATTGGAATAAAACATAAAAAATGGTATAGCAAAACGCGGTTCACCGAGCAGCATTTTGGAGATTACAAAGTACCAACCGATTCATTTAATTATTTATCTAGATCCTTGCCTATTTATAATGGAGTACTTAAAAATACTGCTGGTTATGAAAGAGATTTTTTTACCAGCCTTAGTTATTTGGGTAATAAGTATCATTCCAGTATTACGTTTTCAAATGTATTTCAGAAAATAGGATTTTTCCCTGGTGCACATGGTATCCCTGATTTAAATAGACTAAAAGATGATGGCAATGCTCGTAATATTGAGGTTCCGAATAGTCAAGTTAATCACTTTAAAATTATTAATAATACCAGTATTGATTTGCGCAATTGGAAGTTGTATATCGATGTAGCTTTTCAGAATAATCACCGACAGGAATGGGCAAAGTTTCATACTCATTATGGTAATCAAGCGCCGCCTTTATTGAATCCTGACTTGGAATTAGATTTTAATTTGAATACTTATAACGGAAATCTAAAATTAGTATCGCAAAACGATAGTATATGGCAACACACTATGGGAATAAATATGGATTACCAAAATAATACAATAGCAGGCTACGTGTTTCTGCTGCCTGAGTATAGCAGGTTTTCATCGGGCGTATATATAATTGAAACTTATAGTGTAAACACAAAAGCAAAGTTAACGGGAGGTGTCAGATTTGATTTAGGAAGTATATTTATCCAATCTTTTTACGATAGCATTTTACATAATTATTTAGTAAATATGAATGCTTACAATCCTATTGAAATAGGAGCATACAGCCGGCGAAGTTATGGAATCAATAGGCAGTTTCATAATATGAGTTCTTCCTTGGCTTGGATATACAATATAGATAGACAGCAAACATATAAGGTTAATATTGGTAATAGTTATCGTTTGCCCGGTGCCAATGAATTAGCTTCAAATGGAGTACATCACGGCACGTTTAGGCATGAACAAGGTGATACATCATTGCTTTCAGAAATGGCGTTTCATTTAGATGCTTCTTACACTTTTAACAATGATAAATTTTATTTTTCTATCAGTCCATTTGGAAGTTGGTTTGGTAATTATATTTATTTAAATCCAACCGGAATTTGGTCGGTATTGCCGCATGCTGGTCAAATTTACCATTACACCCAAGCGAAGGTATTAGCTGCTGGAGGAGAAAGTACTTTTAATTATGAGTTTCATAACAATTTTACTTATGAAGCCAGTATTGAATATGTTTATTTAAAAAATCTTGGCGATGGATATCCATTGCCTTTTTCCCCGCCATTATCGGTGTTAAATAGTATTACTTGGCATTGGCATAGTGAAACCAAAACCCTAAGAGAATTTCATTGTAAAATGGAGCATCAATGGGTAGCAGCTCAAAACCGAATTTCCCGCAACGAAGATACAACGCCTGGTTATGGATTATGGGGATTTAGTTTGAATAATGCTCTGCAGGCGGGTAAAAGAAAAATGCATCTATCATTTCAAATTCATAATTTACTCAATACAAAATATTTTAATCACTTAAGTTTTTATCGAAAATTAAATATTTCAGAGCCAGGACGCAACATTCAGCTGATAATAAAAATTCCAATTAATTAATCTATATGTTTAACAATAATAATATTTAGTATGAAACAGATTACATTTATTGCAGCCGCATTTCTTTATGTGGTTTTGGTGCCTTCATGTGGAAAAGATGAAGAAAAGGACAGCACAAAACCAATTATTAATTTAATTGAGCCTGCCGATGGCGACACTCTTTTTATAGGACATGACGTTCATTTTGATCTTGAATTATCAGATGATGTTAAATTAAAATCCTATAAAGTTGATATTCACAATGATTTTGATGGCCATAACCATGCAAAAAGCACGCAAGTTGGTGAGGCTTGGTCTTATAGTAAATCGTGGGATATCTCAGGATTGAAAAATACAGACATTCACCATCATGAAATTGTGGTGCCTGACTCCATTAACGGAAGCCCCATTGCCAAAGGAGCATATCATTTTGGGGTATATGTTACGGATGAGGCCGGCAATGAATCTAAGGTTTTTGTTGATGTTATAGTATGGGATGGTGCGGAAACTGATGAACTACTTCTACGTTAATAAGTTATATTTGAAATTTATTCCACATCATGCTTAATAAAAGTAGCTATCTTCATAATTTCTTCAGGTATATTAACAGAAGCTATGTAATTCATGTGTTGGTATTTTTCAAGTCTGTCTATTTCACCAATTAGTAAATCAATAAGATCAAAACCTTTATCTTCAAATTTGTCCATCTCCATTTCAAAATCTGATGGGGGTGGACAATTTATAAATTTTACTTCGGGATAATAATTTATACAAGTGAGATATACCCTGCGCTGGCGGTATGGATTGGCAACAATAATAGCTTTTTCAATACCTTCCTCAAAAGTAAAAGCAGGATTTTTCTCTCGAAGGATTTTTTCTGCAAATTGAATATTTTCTCCGGAAACTGATGTTGTTTGTATACATCTAAAAAACTTAACGCTTCTGATTTATTTAAGTCAGCTGTTCCTGCACCCATACCACCGGTGAACAGGATGGTGTCTGCGTAGCCTTTTGTTAGTAATTGGCCGCAATGTTTAGGTATTTGCAAATCAAAATGACCAAATCCAATGATGATATCAGATTTTTGTTCGTCTTCGCAAAAATAAAGATAATTGAATATCTCTTCCGCTTGTTTAATTTGTTTTTTTGAATATTTTCTCATGGTATGTTTACTGCATTATTTTGTTAAAATCCGCAAAACAACTACAGTCAGGTTTGTTAGATTCTTTTATTAATAGAGTGTGTAATTCTTTTACTTTTTCAGGCATTTGTGCCGCTAGATTTTTATTTTCTGAAATATCTGTTGATAGATCGTATAATTCATATTCAATTTCTTTTCCTTCTATTTTTCTTTTTAGCAGTTTAAAATTGTTTAGCATAAAAACCTGCACATGCTCTTTGCGCGCATGATGTTGAAACTCCCAATACAATACATTGCCGCTTATGCTATCTGTTTTGCCTTGCAGGATTGAAAAAAATGATTTACCATTTGTATTTGCAGGTAAATCTGATCCTAGCATTTCAGCCATAGTGGGCATAATATCCCAAAAAGCTATTGGGTAATCTATGGTGCGGGATTTTTTAATTAGCTTTGGATTCCATGCGATAAAAGGAACTCTAATACCTCCTTCGTACAAATCTCTTTTGTATCCTTTTAAGGCACCATTGGCTTTAAAAAAATCGGCGTCTAAACCTTCTTTTCCCGTTTCGGCACCGTTGTCACTGGTAAAAATGATGAGTGTATTATCCGCTATCCCTAATTCTTTGAGCATTTTTTTTATTTTACCCATATCTTTATCCAGTCTGCTAATCATTGCTGCATATGTAGCTTTAGGATATTTTATCGGTGAATAACTATGGGCTCCCGGAAATGGAGCACCTCCTAAATAAGGTATCTCATTTTCAAAAATACTGTTTCCATTTTCATCAAGATAGCTCGATAAATCCTCAGTGGTGGCAAATAGTTCAGTGTGTGGGATGGCAACAGGTAGGAATAAAAAGAAGGAAGTATCTTTGTGTTTTTGAATGAATTCAAAAGCTTTTTCCATTTGTAATTCGTGAGTATAAGCATTTGAATCTATCGCAATTTTAGATATTTTACCATCTATAATTTCTTCTTGATATTTAAATTGGTATTTATGAGCGTCGGCTTGATTTAGATATCCATAAAAATTGTCGAATCCTTGTTTTTCCGGTGAACCAGAAGAGTTATCCATTCCTAATCCCCATTTTCCAAAGGCCGCCGTTACATATCGTTGTTCTTTAAATAGTTCAGATAGGGTGTAATCTTCATCACGAAGGGGTAAACCATCGCCAACTTTCAAGCCTTCTACTGGTGGATCATTAGCTCTTATGTATGCTGAGCCCATGTGCATCCCGGTAAGTAAACCACAGCGCGATGGGGCTGATACAGTTTGTGCGCTGTAAAAACGAGTAAATCGGATTCCTTCAGCTGCTAACGAATCAATATGGGGTGTTTTAATTTTTTCTTGACCATAACAGCCTAAACTTCCATAACCCATGTCGTCTGCCAATACAAATATGACGTTCATGGGTCGGATAGCTGGTTTTTTTTCATGCTTGCATGCAGCCAGACCAGCTATTGAAGCTACAATAATGGGGGTAATGGTTTTTTGCATTAGTTTTTAATATAATTGTCAAATATATAAAAACTAATGCGCAATACCATTTATGGAGGATTAAATTTAAGCAAATCTTTTTTTGGCTTCTTCAATTATTTGTTCTGTAGCTGTTGCTCCAACACGGGTTGCCCCTAAGGCTTTAACAGCAAGAATTTGATCTAAGTTTCTTACGCCACCTGAAGCTTTTACTTGTACTGATGGGCCTGAGTGCTTCCTCATGAGTTTGAGGTCGTGTTCAGTGGCGCCTGCATAAGAGAATTTACCATCAGCTCCTTTAACAAAGCCATAACCTGTTGATGTTTTTACAAAAGCTATGTTGTTTT
>JAIFLP010000059.1 GCA_020049015.1 Bacteroidota bacterium
TGCTGATAATCACCATTATTCCAATAATCCTACTAAAATTATCAATACTAAATAACTTACCCGTGAGGGTACCAATAGCTATTCCCATCAAAACAAAAGGCATCAGGCGGAAAATGTATCGAAAATTGGCATTTCTTCTATAATATAATACAGCAGCTATATCGGCCATAATTAGCATAGGCAATAAGAAGCCGGTAGAGGGCCGCCCTCCAAAAAGCCAGGCCATTATAGGTACTACCAACATCCCTACTGCCGGCACGCCGGTTTTTGATAAGCCTGTCATTGCCGCTGCCATTAGAAGCAAAGCCCACTCCCAAATACTAAAATCGAAAATCATTTTTTTGCTTTTAAAAAAGAAGACACAATAATACGCCAAAAATGCAGTTTTATAGACATAATCAATTTTTTTTTAATAATTTAGCGGCATTTCTAAAAGCACAGGCCAAATATGTACGAATTTATAAAAGGTAATATTATAGAGCTAACCCCTACATTTGTTGTTTGTGAAAACAATGGAATGGGTTTTCTTCTGCACATAACTTTAAATACCTTTGGTAAATTAAAGCAAGGTGAAGAATCTTTGCTTTATATCCATCAAGTTGTTAGGGAAGATGCTCATTTGTTTTATGGTTTTAAAGAAAAGCGGGAACGGGAAATTTTCCGTTTACTTATTTCCGTATCGGGAGTAGGAGCCAATACTGCGCGCATGATACTTTCTTCTCTAAGTCCCGAGGAACTGGTAAATGCCATTGCAACAGCAAACATAAAGCAATTACAATCTATCAAAGGCATAGGTGAGAAATCGGCCCAACGCTTGGTAGTTGAATTAAAAGATAAAATTGGAAAGGCTTTTTCTGGAGGAGAAATTTTCGAAAACAGCAAAAGCACTTCTTCGCGCGAAGCCATATCTGCTCTTATTATGCTAGGTTTTACAAAAGCGCAAGTGGAAAAAACAGTTGATAAAATTGAAAAAGAAAAACCAGGAGCCGATGTGGAAGAAATTATTAAAACCGCATTGCGACTATTATAATTAATGATTAAAATTTGAAAAAGTTTTTTATATATCTATCCGTAATTCTTGTTTTCGCTTCCCTTTGGGCGGCTGTTTTCAATGTGCAGGCTACTGTTAGATCAAGCAGAAGCTTTTCTACTGAAAACACATCTGAAAAACTCGATTCGGCAGTTAACAATAAAAGCTTGGAAGCCAAACCAACACCCGAATTTCCAAGTGCTGGAGCAGATGCTCCTAGCGGAATCCAACTTAAAAATCCTTCTAATATCAAATCAAAAGTAGATTATGATCCTGAAACCCGGGAGTATATTTTTGTTGATGAAATAGGCAATATTCCATACCGCAGAGCCAGAAGAATGACCTTAAGCGAATATCAAAAATATGATCTTAAAAAATCAACCCGCGACTATTGGCAACAAAAATCTAATTCCGAAGGTGAAGGCGCATCCCGTCAGTTTGCGCCCAGCTTCAAAGTGGGAGGTGAAGCTTTTGATAAAATTTTTGGATCCAATACCATCAATATCGTACCGCAAGGTAGTGCTGAATTAATCTTCGGATACAATGTTAACCGCATCGACAATCCCACTCTTTCAGAAAAACTTAGGAGAACGCCTACCTTCAATTTTGAACAGAAAATTCAAATGAACGTAACCGGAACCATAGGCGAAAGAGTTAAATTAGGGATCAATTACAATACCGAAGCTACTTTTGAATTCGAGAATAAAACAAAATTGGAATATGCTGGTGATGAAGACCAAATCATAAAAAAAATTGAAGCAGGTAATGTCAC
The DNA here is from genome assembly GCA_020049015.1 of Bacteroidota bacterium. Classification (GTDB taxonomy): domain Bacteria; phylum Bacteroidota; class Bacteroidia; order Bacteroidales; family DTGW01; genus JAIFLP01. Next base: position 1,803 of record JAIFLP010000059.1, read on the forward strand.
CTTACCGCTTACAGGATCGCTTATTACAGGTAGCCAGAGTTTGTTTGGTATCAAAACTGAATTGCAATTCGGAAAACTTTTCATTACTTCCGTTGCTTCACAGCAAAAGGGACAAACACAAGTGGTAAATGTTGAAGGTGGAGCCATGACCAATAAATTTGAAGTGATGGCCGATCAATATGAAGTAAATAAACACTTCTTCCTGAATCATTATTTCCGAGACAGATATGACGCTGCTTTAGAAAATTTGCCTACTGTTATCTCCGAAGTTACCATTACCGAAGTGGAAGTGTGGATCACCAATAAATCGGGCAATTTTAACGAATATCGAAATATCATCGCTTTCGCTGATTTGGGTGAAAACAAAAATATCACCAATACGAGCATCAATCCTCAAGGTGCAAACGACCTGCCTTACAACGAAACAAATGACTTGTACGATTTAGCACAAAAACTAAGAAGCTACGATAATATTTCCAGCATCATTGCTGCCAGCGGTAAAAACCTTACCCTTGGAAAAGATTATGAAATCATAGAAAGTGCCCGCAAATTAACACCTAGGGAGTATAGCTTCGATCCTAACTTGGGGTATATCTCTTTAAATTTCTCTTTAAATTCCGATGAAGTTCTTGCTGTAGCCTATAAATATACCACCCCCATTTCGAATGATGTATTAAAAGTGGGTGAATTTGCCAATAATCTTTCTACCGACAGCACACTGGTATTGCGTTTGTTAAAGGGAACCAATCTTACACCCCGCAACAAACACATGTGGAACTTGATGATGAAAAATATTTATTCCTTGGGTGCTTATCAAATTAGTCGGGAAGATTTTCTGCTTAACATCCTGTATCAAAACGACAGAAAAGGAATAGATGTAAATTATATGCCAGAAGATTCCGGTTCTATCAATAAAGATGTACTTCTTAAAGTGATGAACCTCGATAGCCTCAATATTCAGAATGAAAAATTCCCTGATGGTCAGTTTGACTTTGTAGAAGGCCGAACCTTAATTTCATCAACAGGACGAGTAATTTTCCCGGTAATAGAGCCATTTGGGAAAGGTTTAGAGAATTATTTCGACAAAAAATATAAAAGCGGTGCGATCAGCATTGACATGAAAAATAAATTAATTTCAAAATATGTTTATCGCGAATTATACGATTCAACGCTCACAAAAGCGCGTTTGATTGCTGAAAAAAATAAATTTAAAATAGCAGGTACATACAAATCATCTTCGGGCTCTGAAATTTTTCTTAATGCCATGAATATCCCGCAAGGTTCGGTTAAAGTAACTGCGGGGGGTGTTCAATTGCAAGAAAATGCAGACTTTACCGTTGATTATAATTTAGGTCGTGTTAAAATTATTAATCAGGGACTTCTTCAATCGGGCAATCCTATTCAGGTTTCATTAGAAAGCCAATCTTTATTCAACTTCCAAACAAAAACATTGGTGGGTTCCGATTTAAAATATAAATATTCAGATAATCTGGTATTGGGAGGTACCATATTGCGCTTAAATGAAAGGCCACTTACCCAGAAAGTAAACTTTGGAACGGAACCAATTTCCAACACCATTTGGGGACTCAATGCAGCCTATCAAACTGAAGTACCATTCCTTACTTATTTAGTTGATAAGATACCTTTTATAGAAACCAAAGAAGCATCCAATATTTCATTTAGTGGTGAATTTGCGCAAATCATTCCCGGTTCAGCTAAAGCCATTGGCAAAGAAGGGGTATCTTATATCGACGATTTTGAAGGAAGCGAGACCACCATTGAAATGAAATCATTTCCTTCCTGGTATATTGCCAGTACTCCTTTTCCTATTGCCAGTAAACTATCTGCAAGCGACAAGCATGCACCCAATTTCAGACGGGCAAAACTATCTTGGTTTGTTATCGATCCGCTTTTCCTCAGAAATAATAACCTCACCCCATCGCATATAAAAAATAACGATGCGATACAAAAAAATCATTTTGTAAGGGAAGTTGAAGAAAAAGAAATTTTTAGAAACAAACAAACACCCAATAATCTTCCCACTACCATACCAGTGCTGAATTTAACATACTATCCTAAGGAGCGTGGTCCATATAACTTCACCACCAATTACGATAGTAACGGTAATTTAAGTGAGCCAGAAGAAAACTGGGCAGGTATCATGCGGGAAGTTCAAACTCCCGATTTTGAATCTGCTAATGTTGAATACATCGAGTTTTGGTTAATGGATCCTTTTGTATATAAAAAACAGCATAAAGGTGGCCAATTGGTGTTTAACCTGGGTGATGTATCTGAAGAGATTCTTAAAGATTCGAGAAAATCATTTGAAAATGGTTTGCCCGCAATTGGCGAAAACAAACCACTTATTGACTCTACTGCATGGGGTAAGGTACCAAAAAAACAATCTGTTGTTAATGCTTTCGATAATAACCCTCAGTCACGCTTGCTACAAGATGTGGGTCTTGATGGCTTAAACAACGAAGAGGAAGCCACCTGGCCTTATTTTCAAGATTTTTTGAGCACCATAAAAAATAACTTTGGTGAAAATAGTCCTGTGTACAATCGTATTCTTCAAGACCCGTCCGGTGACGATTACCATTATTTCAGGGGTGGAGATTTCGATAATGAGCAGGTAGGAATTCTAGACCGATACAAAAAATATAATGGTTTAGAAGCTAACTCACCTGCATCGGAACAAAGTACTGAAGAGTATCCAACTGCAGCCTCAACCTTGCCCAATAATGAAGATATCAACCGAGATTATACACTCTCAATGGCGGAGAATTATTTTGAATATTCAGTTGATTTGAAACCTGAAGACCTTGTAATAGGATCTAATTTTATAACCGACAAAGTTACATCCTCAAAAAATGATAATTCAGGTATTCCGGTTGACTGGTATCAATTTAAAATTCCGGTTGCGGAATTTACCAATATTGTGGGTAGTATCGAAGATTTCAAATCAATTCGATTCTTAAGAATGTACCTAACTGGTTTTGAAGATACCGTAATTTGTCGCTTTGGTAAATTAGAACTGGTTAGAGGTGAATGGAGAAAATACAACCGATCTATGATTGAAGCAGGAGAATACCTTGCCAACCAACCCAGTAGTGGAATTTTTGATGTTACAGCCGTAAACATTGAAAAAAATGCAGGTAGAGAACCTATAAATTATGTGCTTCCTCCCGGCATTGATCGTGTAATTGATCCAACTAACCCACAAATAAGAATGCTCAATGAGCAGGCTATGTTAATGAAAGTAACCAATTTGGATGATGGTGATGCCAGAGCAGTATACAAAAATTTAAATCTCGATATCAGACAATTCAAATACCTCAAAATGTTTGTGCATGGAGAAGCCATTGAAGAATCCCTTTTAAAAGATAATGAAGTTACCGTATTCATACGTTTAGGAAGCGATTATAAAGACAATTTCTACGAATACGAAGTTCCATTAAAACTTACACAGGCCAATAAAAAATTTGATAATAATAATGACGCTGACAGGTTATTGGTTTGGCCAACAGAAAATGATATTGTAATTAATCTTGAAAAACTAACTGAAGTAAAATCTTTACGTAACGAATCCCGCAACCAACTCAACGAAGAATCTGCAATGCGTCAATTATTCAGCATACTTGATGGGAACAAAAAAATTAGTGTGCGGGGAAATCCAAATTTGGCAAATGTACGTACTATCATGTTAGGTATTCGCAATCCAGGAGATAACGACCCCAGAAAACAATACAATGATAAACAGCCCAAATCAGCAGTAGTTTGGTTGAATGAATTGCGATTAACTGACTTTAACGACAAAAGCGGATGGGCGGCCAATGCCCGCATGCAAACAAAACTGGCCGATTTCGGAACCATTAGTTTGGCCACAAGTACCATTCAACCTGGATTTGGAAGTATTGAGAAAAAAGTAAACGAAAGAGCCAAAGAAGCCACCAATCAATACGATGCATCGGGTAATTTCGAATTAGGAAAATTCTTTAAAGAAGATGCCAATGTGCGTCTTCCACTATTTGCATCTTATTCTACTACCATAATTACACCCGAATACAATCCTATTGATCCGGATATAAAATTGAAACAGGCAATGGATGATGCCCGCACCGAAAAAGAAAAAGAAAATTTGAAAAAAGCAACCCTCGATATCACAACCAGAAAAAGCATTAACATGACCAATATGAAAATTGGTCAACCTTCTGACAAAAGCAAATTTTACAGTATTTCCAATTGGTCGGCCTCGGCAGGCTACTCCGAAACTTTTATGCAAAATATTAGTGTAGAAAGCAGCGTAGCAAAAAACTACAGGGCAGGCGTAGCATATATTTTCACTACACGACCCAAAAATATAGCCCCGCTCAAGAAAATAAAATTTTTAAACAAAAAATACCTGGCTCTCATCAGCGATTTTAATTTTTATTACATGCCCCAAAGTTTCTCATTCAGAACCGATGTTAACAGAAACTACAAGGAATCACAAATGAGAAATATTAACGATTTTAACAATCCTTTTCCTTCTGGTATTACAATAGATCCAACATTTTATAAAGACTTTATATGGACCAGAATGTACGATTTTAAATTCGACTTAACCCGTGCATTAAAATTCGATTTCTCTGCTACTAACTATTCCCGCATCGAGGAAAGATACGATGAATTAGATTATATTTCGAGATATAAAGACAATGGTGACTGGCGAGCAGAATTTAATCCCGATAACAAAAAGGTAATGAACGAAAGTTTTCAGTCGGGCGGTACCACTACAAAATATAATCATACGGCCAATGCAACCTATATGATTCCAATCAATAAACTACCCATGCTTGATTTTGTTTCATCGTCAATACGCTATGGATCAACTTATGGCTGGGATAGAAATCCTATACAGGAATTGGGTAATACAATTAATAATTCTAACGCCATTAGTTTGAGTAACCAACTCAATTTAATTACACTATACAATAAAGTACCAATACTCCGACGAATCAATCAACCAAGTAAAGCAAAGAAACCAGCAGAAAAGAAAACAGTAGTATATACTCAGGAAATTCGCAGTTTAAAAGCAGGAACCAAGCGTTCCATCAAACACGGACTTAAAACCAGCGACACAAAAACAGTGATTAAAGATGCTACAGGCAAAGAAGTAAAAGGTACAATTGAAACCGTTGACGATAATAAAATAGCTTTTACTCCCGATGAAGATGTGCAAGATATAAACGTTTTAATTGAAGGTAAAGTAGATAAAAAACCAAATCCAATAGTGGTAATTGCAAATGCTACTGTAAGAACAATGATGAGTGTTAGAAATATTTCTGTTAACTATACCCGCAATCAAGGAACTACCTTGCCTGGTTATAATCAAAATACCCATCTATTCGGAATGAATTCATCGTTCAAAGCCCCCACCGTTCCGTTTATTGTAGGATGGCAAGACAGAAGTATACATGAAAAAGCAGCAGGTAATGATTGGCTTACTTCAAGTGCCGCATTCAATACTCCTTTAATGTTTACCAATAATGAAAGAATTGATATTAGGTCGCAAGTAGAACCATTTACCGGATTAAAAATTGATGTAATTGGTAATTGGAACTATACAGAAAATGAAAGCAAACTTTATAAAAATATCAATGGTCAATACCTTGAATCAGCCAATAAAAAAACTGGTAATTTCAGCATGACCACCATTGCCATTGGAAGTTCATTTGAAAAATTATCGAAGGGAGATAATTATACATCGCTTATTTTCGAAGAATTCAGAGAAAACAGAAAATATATTTCATACAAGCAAGGCTCTGACATGCAAAAATTAGAATCTGGATATATTCTAGGCTACGATTCTGCAGGCTATGCATATGGATATGGTAACACTTCGCAAAGTGTTTTAATCCCCGCATTCTTTGGTTCATATACAGAAGGAGGGATTAAAAAGAGTCCACGAAAAAATCTTCAGAAACCCTCTATCTTAATGCTTTTACCTAACTGGAGGGTAACATTTGACGGGCTTTCAAAACTAGATATCATTAAAAAATATTTCCGTTCGGTTACACTAAATCATGGTTACACTGCTACTTATAACATAGGTTCGTTCATATCAAATAATGAATACAGAGGCGATTTAAGCGATATTGACCTAATGCGCAATTTTTACTCGCAATACGAAATTGCATCAGTTTCTATTAGTGAACAATTCTCTCCTCTTATTGGTATTGATATGGCATGGAAAAACAGCTTTTCTACCAAAGTTGAATACAAGCAAAGCCGCAATTTGAATCTGACTCTTTCCAATTCGCAACTTTCAGAAATGAAGAGCCGAGAATTCGTAGTAGGATTAGGGTATCGTTTTCAGCAAGTACCATTTATTTTCAAAACCCAGGGCGGCAGCAAAACCATTAAAAGCGATATGAATACCCGCATTGATTTTAGTGTGCGCGACGATAAAACCATTTTGCGAAAACTAACCGAAGATTATTCCAATCCTTCAGCCGGTAAAATTGTTTATACTATTAAATTTAACGCCGATTATCAGCTTAGCGACCGCTTTACATTGAGATTTTTCTACGATAGAATCATCAACAACCCATTTGTGTCAAATTCATTCCGAACTTCTAACAGCAACCTCGGATTTAGCTTGAGATTTATGTTGGTAAATTAAATTTAGAAATTTTTTACACCAATCTCTTTTACTTTTGACATCATTTTTTTTGCAGTTTAATTATCATTGTTGTGCCAATACCTTCTTTACTATCCACTTGAATTGTACCCCCATTTCGTTTCACAAAATCTTTAACTAAAACAAGTCCAAGTCCTGTTCCTCCCTCGCTATTAGTACCTTTTGAAGATATAAACTCATTCTTAATAAATATTCCATCAATTGTATCCTGATTCATACCAACGCCTGAATCACTTACTTTAATAAAAGACCAATCTGCATCTTCCTCAATACTTACCAAAATTTTTCCGCTAACTGGTGTAAATTTAATTGCATTACTTATTAAATTTCTTATAATTGTAAAAATCATGTTTCTATCACCTAATGCTAAAATACTATCGTTACCATCTAATTTAAGTATAATACTTTTTAATTCTGCATTATTGCTTAATAAAGTAATGGCTTCTTGGGCAATCTCATAGAGAGGAATAATAATTTTCTTCACTTCAATACCAGTAGATTGAGCTTTAGTCCATTCGAGCAAATTCTCCAATAGGCTATAAGTACATTTGGTTCGATTATTCAATTCAATTAATATTTGATCAAACTCTGGTTCTGTTTTATTTATATACCCCGCATTAATAATATTTAATGTTTGGATTATACCAGCAAAAGGCGATCTAATATCATGTGCAATTATAGAATACATTTTATCGCGCGTTCTATTTATCTCTTTTATTTCATTTTTTGCCTGATAAAGTTCAATATGATTCTTTACCCGCACTATTAACTCATTGTTATTAAATGGTTTTAAAATATAATCTACCCCTCCTAATTCAAAACCCTTAACAAGATCTTCTGATTGGTTCTTAGCAGTTAAAAATATAATTGGTATATCTTTCCACAATACATTTTTTTTTATTTCAGCACAAACTTCATAACCATCCATTTCAGGCATCATTATATCTAATAAAATTATAGATGGTAACGTTAATTCCTTTAATTGCTCTAACGCGTTTCTTCCACTTTGAGCCAAGCTAATTAAATAATTATGATCTTTCAAAATCCCCGCCACCATTTTTAAATTCTCAAGATTGTCATCAACAACCAATATATGAGTAGATTTTGTCTCCATTTTCATGTTAAATAAAAAGTAATTATCTCTTCCAATTTTTAATCCTTTACTAGTGCTAAAGCAATCCTTAATATAATCAATTATGCTATCTGAATTTTTTTCACAACCGTATCAAAATTAGACAAATCATTTTTTATAGCTTCTAAATCTAATGTTATTAAGTTCTCAGACAAATTTTGGCAGTATTTAACTAGTATTTCAATACTATTTTCTTTTGAATATTCAAGCAATTGTTTGTTGAAATCTTCAATTTTAAATAATATAAAAGTATCTTTTATTTGATTCCATAATGGGAAGAAATATGAATGAATATAGTCTATTTTTTCTCTTCTTATAGCCTCATATTGTATTTCAGTAGATTCTAAAAATTCATTCTTTAATAAGCCATCATTATCTATACTCTCATAAGGCAGGTATTTCGTTAACATTCCTATTAGCTCACGTTTACTTACAGGTTTAAATAATACATTACTAAAATTTTCATCTTTTTCTAATTTTCCAGCACTAAAAACCGATGCTGTATAAGCAATCACAGGAATGTGTTTAAGATGCTCCTTACTCTTAACAATCTTAGCAACTGTAAAACCATCTGTTCCTGGCATTCTTAAATCAAGCAATATTAATGATGGAGTTGTATGATTCAATATTTCAAGGGCTATGTCTCCACTTTCAGCAGTAATTGTAGTAAGATTCGATGAAATGAGAAAGTTTTCAACGGCTTCTATATTTGACAAAACATCATCCACTATCATTATTGTACTCTTCTCAAAAATTATGGCATCAGGATCAATATCATGAGATGCATTATTCCTCATTCCTGCTTCACAAATCTTTATATCCTTTAATCGGATTATAAATGTTGAACCTACTCCTACTGTACTATCCACTTCAATTACTCCATCCATTTTATCAATCAATCGCTTAGAAATTGCAAGACCCAAACCTGTTCCACCATATTTCCTTGTCGATTGTCCTTCTTGCTGTTGAAATGCTTCAAAAATTAATTGCTTCTGGTTTTCTGGTATCCCAATCCCTGAATCTTCTACTAATACTAACAATTCTCCACTCTCACTGGAGCTACTATTAAACATTAGAGATATTTTAATAAACCCTTCATGTGTAAATTTTACAGCATTTCCAACAATATTAAAAAGAACTTGTTTAATTCTAATTTCATCAAGCAAAACTGCGGGAGGAAAATTATTCTCGATATCTAATAGTAAACTAATATTTTTTCTTCTCGCATTTTCAGAAAACAACATATTTATTTCATTCAAAATATTGACAAGATCAACTGGCTGAGGAGAAATAATCATCTTTCCGGCTTCAATTTTTGATAAATCCAGTATGTCATTTAATAATGATAACAATAGATTTCCACTACTTAAGATTGATTTAAGCATTTTCTGATGTTGCAATGATTCAGTTTTTCTAAACAAAGCTTCGCTAAATCCTAATATAGCATTCATAGGAGTACGTATTTCATGACTCATATTTGCCATGAATTCACTTTTTGCTTGATTTGCTTGTTTTGCCTTATCTCTTTCTTCAATAAGAACCTTATCCATAATTATTCTTTCATAGGCATTGGAAATAATGCCCGAAATGGTTCTTAATAATTCTAATTCAGATTTTGACCAACATTTAGTCTTCGAACATTCATCAATACCGATAAATCCAAAAAATTTATTCTGAATATATAACGGATAAATAACAATTGACTTAATGTTTTGAGGCTCTAAGATTTCCCTTAAATCCTGAGGAAGCTCAGAAATATTCTCTGAATAAATCCTTCCTGATTTACTAAATATTGTTTTAAATGATGGAATTATCTCATACGGTATATTTTGCAATTCATTTATTTGTGGCAAAACATTCACATTACACCATTCAAATGTATTAGAAGTAAACATCTCTTCCTTGTCATTTTCAAAAATATATACCCTGCTAACATCAGTATGCTGACCAATATCCTTCATAATCGCATTCATTTTGATATCAAAGTCACCTATTGAGTTTAACATTAATGCTATATCTGAAAGAATAGTTTGCTGCTTCAATCCGTGAGCAAGTTCTTGGCTTTGCTCCCTAAGTTTTTTTTCAATTTTATTTCGCTCAGTTATATCTCGGCTAATTCCAATTATAGCCAATTGGTTCATCCATTTTCCTATAATTACTTTAGTTTCAACAGGAACTAATTTACCATTTTTTGCTATTAGAGGTACATAACAATAATTCTTATCCCCCGATAACATTTTTTCAATAATTTCATTGGCTTCATTTCTCCTATCTTCAGGATGCATAGCTAATACACTCTTATGCAAAATTTCGTCTTGTGAATATCCTAAATATTTATAAACAACATTATTTACATGAAGTATCGATCCATTAAAATCGAGAATAAATATAAAATCATCAATTGTATTAAACAATGCTTTCAGGTCTTCTGTACTTTGTTTAATTCTTTCTTCATGCTGAATACTTATAATGTATGATCCAATTGCTGATGCTACAATTTCGAGTACTTTCTTTGTCAATTCTGTTAATGTATTCTCTAATTTTGAAGCAACATTAAGTGACCCTATTACAGTATCTTGAAAAATAATTGGAAGTACTGCAAAAAAAGCAACACCTTCTGCTCTTAGTTTATCAGACAAATTTGAATCAGAAAGATACAAAGGCTCTCCTTTGAGAATTAATTTTGCATTATCAGAATCTATTGGAAAGGTAAAACTGTTCTTTACAAAATCTTCCGACAAACCAACATGCTTAATTAGATTATAAGAATTTTGTTTTATATCGAAAGAATAAACACCTAATAAATCCAATCCACATTTTTCTTTTATAGTATCAAAACATTGATCTAAAATCTCATCCAGCGATTTCGATTTTGATAACTTAAGCTTCAACTCTTGTTCAACAGTGATAAGGAATTCGGCACTTTTTTGCTCTGAAATATCAATGTGTATCCCTGTTGCTCTTGTAGGTTTGCCATACTTATCACGCTCAGTTATCCTTCCAATATCCAATACCCATTTCCATTCGCCACTCTTAGTTAGCAAACGATGCTCTGTTCTATATACATTAACTGATCCATTCAAATGTCTTTCAAACTCTTCATTTACAAAATCAATGTCATCAATATGAATAAGTTTTCTCCAAGTAGAAACATTTTGATCAATCTCCGATGACTGATATCCTAACATTGAGCACCATCTGTCGCTATAAAAAACTGCATTAGTTAGTATATTCCAATCCCAAAATCCCGCATCACTTCCTAATATAGCCATTTCAAGCTGCTCGGTATATCTTTTAAAAAGTTTTTCATTTTTCTTTCTTTCAGATATATCTATCATTACACCTCTTATACCAATAAGTGAATTATCTTTTAGTATAGGAGAACTATAAACAATAACCGGAATCTCTTCTCCACTTTTTGTTATTGCAGTATATTCCTGCGGTTCATACTTAGCCTGAACAATAGTATTCCTAAAATTCCGCATTACTAAATCTCTATCTTCAAAAACAAAAAGCTTTGATACATGAAAACCTTTAATAACTTCTCTAGGAGTATAGCCCATTTTGACTATAGAGTAAGTATTTGCATAAGTTATATAACCGCGCATATCAACTTCGCAAATCATTTCAGGTAAAAACTCTGTTAAATCCTTATACTTTTCTTCACTTTCTCTAAGGGTAGCTATATTGATACAATTTCTACAGGCCAACGAAAGTTTTTTATTAACATCTTCCAGATTACGAATTATTTCTTCTTCTAATGGAAATCTGTTTTTCACCAACACCAAAAAACCAAAATCAGATAATTCCATAATATGGCAAAACTTGTTATCTCTTGTACAAATTGTTAATGTTAACTGCTTCTTAAATTCGTTGTACTTATTATGATTAACTCTTTTTTGGAGCAATGCATGCACTTCAGGATATACTTGAGAAATGTTTACAGAATATGGTAAATGGAAAAATAGCTCTGTTTCAAATCTATTTACATTTGTACTTTTTGTTGTATAAATAAATGCTGAAACACAATTAAGTTTTTTTAAATATACCAGTAATGATTGTTGAAGCATTTCTTCTATATCATCACTATTGCCAATTGACATAGTAATCTCATACAGAACTTGAATTTGTTGCTCAATACTCATAATTTATAAATTATCATAGAAACACGCTACAACAGCTGTTTTATTATAAAACTCAAGATAATCATTGCCATTATTGGCTATTTCTCCCAGTGATAAGACCCCAAAAAAAGGCACATCATTAACAAAACGATGAACATTTTCTAATTCTTGATTGAAATCTTGATCTAAAAACAAAACTCTCGAGATACAATCAACAAAAAAAGAAAATTTTTTATGCCCACCCGCATGCCCTTCTCATGAAATTATAGCAGCTTCCTCTGCTGCGTTTAATAGAGTTTCTTTTTTTCCATTAAGGATTTTTACAAATGATCCAATCTCAATTTCTCCAACACAAATTATGGAATTGTTATCAACAGTTATAGGGTCTCTAACTACAGTCTCAGCTCCAATTTTTGAAATCCCGAATGGAAAAGCTTTGGCAATAGAAAAGAAATTATCCTTATTAATTTCTTTTCCACTATATCTATATATCGCATCTTTATAAACTTCAAAAGCAGGCTTGTAATCTAATTCATCAATTACCGTTTCTCTTACTTTTGTAACTTTATACGAATTTGATAATTCTAACCAACCGTGCTTTACCCCAATGCTCGATTGCAAACCAATTCCAGTAATTATAGCAGCATCTTCCAACAAGCCTTCATTTGTAAATATACAAGGCTTTTGATTCAAACTCAATGATCCAGCTCCTCCACCAATATAGTTAAATTCCAATCCATAAGCGGAAAATAACGAATCTATTAATCTAGAAATATTCTTAGCCAAACCATCTACAAAGACAAAATAAGTCTTGATCAAACTTTCAATCTGTATTTGTCCCCTCAATACTTCTAATACATTAGTCTCCAATTTGCTAATATTTTTCAAAATAATAGATCTTGATTCAAATGGAAACCCAACTACCAAAACTGCATCTTCATATTTATTTGTTTGATAGATAATTCCAGGGAATGTGCCTCCAAATATAGGTTTTTTAATTTCTTTTAACACCCCATTGACCTTTTCTGGATATAACCCTACTTTGTCGCCTGCTAATATCATAATCGAATTAACCTCAGGATTTCTATCCAATTCCTTTAAAAACAAGAACAGATTTTCATGGATATTGTTAGTAAAAAGTTTTGTTATCATAAAAATAATATTTTATATATAAACCATTAATGTGCTAATAATCATGCCTCAATAACAATTAATTCAAAAAAACGTCCACATATTCTAGATTACTAATCGATACTATTCGCAATTTAAATCAATATTTTTAAATTTACAACGAATTGAAAAACTATCTGTATATTATTTAAAAAGAAAAATTTCGCTAAATATCTGTTCCTCCAAAAAATGCCTTTGCCTAATGAGACTAAACAAGTTATGCAAAACAATATTAGATCCAATAATAATATAAATAATTATATTTCAATAGCTTAGATTGTCTTCTATCTTGAATATTATTACTTCAAACTTATTTTCAAAAAAAAAATGTATTATTATTACTTTTTGCACAAACTCACGTATAAATGTCAAAAATTGATAATTAAATATTTATCTTTTTAATTAAACAAATCAGAAATATAAAATTGAAAGCAATAAAATGACAACAATTCCAATTATTTTGATAGTTGATGATAATCATCAAAATTTACAATTGGCAGCACACATTTTAAAACAAAAAGGATATCGTATCAGTCTGGCTCTGAATTGGAAAGAAGCAGAAAATCTAATGAATATAGACAAGCCTGATTTAATTCTTTTAGATGTAATGATGCCGGAAATTGATGGATTCACAGCTTGTAAAGAAATTAAAAAGAATTCGATTTTTGAAGATATACCTATAATTTTTTTAACAGCCAAATCAGACGCAGACTCAATAACAGAAGGTTTTAGAAGTGGTGGAGCCGATTATATAAATAAACCTTTTATGGAAGAGGAATTAATTGCAAGAGTGGCAAACCAATTAAATTTAAAACTGGCCAAAGAAGAACTCTATATAAAAAATATTGAATTAGAAAAATCATTACTAGAAACTGATCAATTATTGAATAATGTTTTGCCACTAGAAATCGTTAAAGAGCTAAAACAAACAGGAAAATCGAATCCAAAGCTGTATAAAAACGTTACATTAATGGCTACTGATTTCGTTAACTTTACTGAAATATCGACTAGAATAAGTCCATTTGAATTAATTCAATCTCTCAATAGTATCTATAGCGAATTCGACAACATTATAAATAGCAATAATTGTATTAGAATAAAAACTGTAGGTGATGCATACCTTGCTATTTCAGGCTTACCCGATGATACAGTAAATCATCCTGACAACATGTTCAATGCGGCGAGAGACATCTTAAAATTTATAAAAAACAAACCCGAAGAATATGGTATTAAATGGAAAATCAGAATCGCTTTGCATAGCGGTGAGATAATAGGAGGAATTGTTGGAACAGAAAAATATATATACGACATTTTTGGTGATTCAGTAAATACAGTATTCAGATTACAAGCAGAAGCATTAGAAAACAGTATTATTATATCTGAAATATGCTATAATTCGCTCTCGTGCCAAAATATAGGATTTGATAAAAAGCAATATAACTTAAAAGGGAAAGGTATTGTAACAGGAATCACCATAACATCGCACTAAAACCATTTTTTTGATTTTTTTAGGATATTAATAATAAATAAAAACAAAAAATCATACCTTTGAGCAAATTTTAAAATATAATAAGATGAATGTGCCAAATGAATTGAAATACACCAAAGACCATGAATGGATCAAGATAGAAGGCAATACTGGAATCATTGGTATTACTGATTATGCGCAGGGCGAATTAGGGGATATTGTTTTCCTTGAAATTGAGACCATAGGTCAAAAACTAAAAAAAGAAGAAATTTTTGGTACGGTAGAAGCAGTAAAAACGGTTTCTGATTTATTCATGCCCGTTTCTGGTGAGGTAATAGAAAAAAACCCCGAATTGGATGCACAACCCGAATTGGTAAATAAAGATCCTTTTGGTAAGGGATGGCTTATTAAAATTAATTTATCCGATGTATCTGAAGTCAATCAATTATTAGATGCTGATGCTTATAAGGCGTTGATCGGCGCTTAATTTCATACTTGATTAACCTAAAAAAAATAGGATCAGAATATCTGATCCCATTTTTTATATCCTCTCCAAATCCCCCTCCGCAATTAATGATTCATTTCTAAATCGCATAATCAATTGGGCAATGGTTATTACATCCTTTTCACAATATTTTACAATACGGGCTAAATCATTCTCTACATAGTAAACATGACTTACCATACTCCCATCAATATCGTCTTTGGGTGAGGGAATGTTAAATACGGCAGCAAGAAGATTCAAAGAAGTGTAATTTTTATAATCACCAAATTTCCATAATTCCATCGTATCCAAAAATGATGTTTCCCAGGGTTTTTTACCTGCAATATCAAGCAGCTCAGGTAAAGGAACACCATGTATCAGCATTCGTCGGGCTATAAAAGGAAAATCAAATTCCTTACAATTCCTTACCATTATGAGCGCAAAGCGTATAACCTGATAACTTATTGAGCAAAGCAGCAAACGAAATCAATATTTCTTTTTCATCGTGTCCAAAAAATGACTTCATTCGAAATATTCTTCGCTCATCCTTTTGATACAGCATCCCTGCTGATATACAAATTATTTTTCCAAATTCAGCGTATATCCCCGCACGCTGATAAACATCAGCAGCCGTCTCATTCTCCTTTCGAAAAGGAATCGATTTTTTTTCCCATAAACCGGAAAATGGTTCTTTCAATTCACTGAAATTTGAAACCTGCGGAACCGTTTCAATGTCTAAAAATAATATTTTTTCTAATCTAAAATTATCTAACATATCAATTTCTTATTTTTCGTATAGCCTCGATGCATCGCGGCTCTAAAACTTTTCCTAATCAAATTAAATACGACACATCGCGGCTCTGTGTTTATTTATACCACGACGCATACATTAAATAATTATTCGCAATTTTTTGAATCATTTCCTGCGAATGCCGTACATCGATTTTCTTAATAAATTTTGCCGGCGCCCCCGCATAAATACTGCCCTCTTCTATTATGGTACCTTCTAATACAACCGATCCGGCGGCCACGATAGAATTCTCGCCTACTACAACTTGATCCATAACAATTGCTCCCATCCCTATCAATACATTGCTCTTTATTTCGGCTCCATGAATTACCACGTTATGACCAATGGTAACATTATCACCAATTAATATTACCGACTTCTGATATAAAGTATGCAATACCGCACCATCCTGAATGTTCACCTTATTGCCAATACGTATGCTGTTTACATCACCCCGAATAACTGCATTAAACCATACACTACAATCATCACCCATTACAACATCACCCACGATAGTTGCATTTTCAGAAAAATAACAATTCTGACCAAATTTTGGGTCAAACCCCCTAACCGACTTAA
Organism: Bacteroidota bacterium; assembly: GCA_020049015.1. Taxonomy (GTDB): domain Bacteria; phylum Bacteroidota; class Bacteroidia; order Bacteroidales; family DTGW01; genus JAIFLP01. The sequence continues at coordinate 18,232 of JAIFLP010000059.1, forward strand.
TTAATGCCATATTTTTCGTTGTTTTACCATTTTATACCACAAAAATATGTTATTATATTAACAAAACTAAAAAAAATAATATATTTTTGCTTCATTCAATATGAATAAATATACATTAATTTTTTATTAATATACATTTTTTACATGGGAAAAGTTCAGATTAAAGATTTGGAAAGTGCGGTAATAAAGTTTGCAGGAGATTCTGGCGATGGTATGCAATTAACAGGTACTTTATTCTCTGACGATGCTGCGATTTTCGGGAATGATATTGTTACCTTCCCCGATTATCCTGCCGAAATCAGGGCTCCTCATAATACCGTTGCCGGTGTATCAGGTTTTCAAGTGCATATGGGTCGTAAAAAAGTATATACTCCCGGCGATACCTACGATGTTTTGGTTGCAATGAATCCGGCTTCTATTAAGGCCAATATAAAAGGACTTCGCAAAGGTTCCATTATAATTACTGATACCGATGCGTTTACCGACAAAGCGTTGGAAACCGCTGGATATGCAAGCAATCCGCTTGTTGACCAATCTCTGGCTGATTACACCATTATCAAAGCGCCTATAATAACTAATGTTAAAGAAGCTGTGGCCGCTATTGGTTTGGATAATAAATCTGCCGAAAGGTCGAAAAATATGTATGTATTGGGTATTCTATATTGCTTATTCAATAGGAATCTTGAAAGCACTTTTCATTATTTCGAATATAAATTCAAAGAAAAATTAAAAGTTCTAGATGCTAACAAAGCTGCACTTACAGCAGGTTATGAATTTGCCCTCGAGTGCTCGGATATTAAAGAAACATATAGGGTTCATCCCGCATCTCTTGAAAAAGGAAGGTATAGAAATGTTACCGGCAATGTTGCTACCGCATGGGGTTTAATTGCTGCTGCTGAACGTTCAGGACTTCAATTATTCTTAGGCTCCTACCCTATTACCCCAGCAACCGAAATTTTGGTTGAACTTTCTAAGCATAAATCACTCGGAGTAAAAGTATTTCAAGCCGAAGATGAAATTGCTGGTATCTGCTCTGCTATTGGTGCGTCATTTGCCGGATCGCTTGCCATAACAACTACTTCAGGACCTGGATTATCTTTAAAATCGGAGGCCATTGGTTTAGCTGTGATGACTGAATTGCCTTTGGTGATTGTAGATGTGCAACGCGCCGGTCCTTCTACAGGCCTTCCTACCAAATCGGAACAAAGCGATTTGATGCAAGCCCTTTTCGGTAGAAACGGCGAAGCACCTATTATAATAATAGCTGCATCTTCTCCAGCCAATTGTTTTTACTATGCATTCGAAGCTGCTCGCTTGGCTGTGGAACACATGACTCCAGTCATGTTGCTTACCGATGGTTACCTCGGAAATGGTTCAGAGTTGTTCAAAATTATTAAAACCGCATCACTTCCAAAAATAACTCCCAACTTAGCAAAACCGAATGAACCCAATTTCAAGCCCTATAACCGCGATGCTGAAACTTTGGTTCGCAAATGGGCTGCTCCCGGTACAGAAGGATTGCGTCACAGAATTGGCGGTTTAGAAAAAGATTATTCAACAAGTGCGGTATCAACCGATCCGATCAACCATGAAAAAATGGTAAAAACTCGTGCTGCAAAGGTTGAAAAAGTAGCCGAAAAAATTCCAGATCAAATCGTTCATGGTGAAAAACAAGCCGACTTGCTCATTGTATCATGGGGCAGTACAGAAGGATTTGTAAAAGCAGTGGTAGATGAAATGATAGTAGAAAAGAAATCAGTTGGTTTTACCAATTTTAATTATATCATGCCTTTACCAAAAAACACCGCTGATCTATTTTCTAAATACAAGAAAATAATTGTTTGTGAAAACAACATGGGACAGTTTGCCGATTACCTAAGAATGAAACTACCCCAGTTCTCATACATACAGTATAACAAGGTACAAGGAACACCTTTTACCATGAAAGAATTACATGACAAATTTAATGAAGTTTTGGAGGATTTAAAATGATAGTAAATAGTATTACCCGTTCAGAAGTACAATTAACAAAACAAGATTTTGTTACCGATCAAATGGTCAAATGGTGTCCGGGATGCGGGGCTCACGCTATCCTTCAATCAATTGCCAATGTATTTCCAAAAATTGGATATCGCAAAGAAAATTTTTGCTTTATTTCCGGTATTGGATGCTCATCGCGTCTTCCATATTATGTTAATACATACGGTTTTCATGGTATACATGGTCGTGCTTCAGCTATTGCCAGTGGGGTAAAAATAAGTAATCCCCGATTAAGTGTATGGATAGCCACAGGCGATGGAGATTCCATGGCTATTGGAGGCAATCACTTTATCCATTTGGTTCGCAGAAATATTGATGTCAATTTAATTCTCTTCAATAATCAGATTTATGGTTTAACCAAAGGGCAATTTTCGCCTACAACACCCGTAGGATCTATTACCAAAACATCGCCTTATGGAACTATTGAACAGGCTTTTAACCCTGGCGAACTAGTAATGGGTGCCAAAGGAACTTTTTTTGCCAGGTGCACCGATAATAATATGACACTCATTTCCGACATATTATTAGAAGCTGCTAAACATGATGGCACATCGGTAGTTGAAATATTGCAGAATTGTATTATCTTTAATGATGATGCGCATGCAACCGTTACCAATAGGGATACACGTGATGATAATATTATCATCCTAAGAAATGGAGAAAGAATGATCTTTGGAAAAAATAAAAACAAAGGCATTCGCTTGCACGGTCCTAACTTAGAAGTTGTAACAATTGGAGAAAATGGCATCACTGAAAAAGATATCTTAATTCACGATGCATACAGCCAAAGTCCGGGAATACAAATGATGCTGGCACAAATGCAGCCTCCTCACATGCCGCTTGCTCTTGGTGTTATCCGCTCTGCAATTAATTTAACGTATGATGATTTAGTAGAGGAACAAATTGAAAGAGCTAAAAAGGAATCGAATATCAAATGCCTTGACGACCTGCTAAACAGCGGCGATGTGTTTGAAGTAAAATAAATTTTAGGTTTTGATTTTTTTTCAATAGCTTTGCACCTGTTTTAATTTGATATTATGGCGTTGCAATGTGGTATAGTAGGTTTGCCCAATGTAGGTAAATCAACTCTTTTTAATTGTCTTTCTAATGCGAAAGCTCAAGCTGCTAATTTTCCTTTCTGTACTATAGAACCTAATGTAGGTGTTATTACAGTACCCGACGAAAGGCTCAATCGCTTGGCCGAATTTGTGAAACCCGATAGAATTGTTCCTGCAGTGGTTGAAATAGTTGATATTGCCGGATTGGTTAAAGGTGCCAGTAAAGGTGAAGGCTTGGGCAATAAATTCTTGGGCAATATTCGTACTACCGATGCTATAATTCATGTTCTCCGCTGCTTTGACGATCCAAATGTTACCCATGTTGATGGTTCTATAAATCCAATTCGCGATAAAGAAACCATAGACATGGAACTTCAGTTAAAAGACCTTGAAACCATCGAAGCCCGCTTAACTAAAGTAAATAAAGCCGCTAGTACTGGAGATAAAGAAGCTAGAAAAGAACAAGAAATACTATCGGCTTGCAAAAAACACCTTGAACAAGGCAAATCAATTCGATCCATTGAATTGGAAGAAAAAGACAAAACACTTATCAAAGATTTTTCATTACTAACCAGCAAACCTGTTCTCTATGTTTGCAATGTGGATGAAAAATCAGTTTTAAGCGGAAATCAATATGTAGAACTTGTTAAAACTGCCGTTAAAGATGAAAATGCCGGCATCATAGTGATAGCAACCAAAATGGAAGCCGAGATTGCTGAACTAGAAAGCTTCGAAGAAAGACAAATGTTTTTAAACGATGCGGGACTCAAAGAACCAGGTGTAAATGTATTGATCCGATCTGCTTTCAAATTACTCAACCTCGAAACCTATTTTACTGCCGGTAAAGTAGAAGTAAGAGCGTGGACTTATAAAAAAGGGATGCTGGCTCCACAAACTGCCGGTGTAATACATAGCGACTTTGAAAAAGGTTTTATTCGCGCTGAAGTAATTAAATACGACGATTATATTAAACTTGGATCAGAAGCTGCTTGTCGCGATGCGGGAAAATTAGCAGTGGAAGGAAAAGAATATGTAGTTCAGGATGGCGATATCATGCACTTTAGGTTTAA
>JAIFLP010000194.1 GCA_020049015.1 Bacteroidota bacterium
TTCGTTTAATCCGGTTATAATAAAATCAATACGTTTCGAGGTTAATGGTATTTGAAACTCAATTGATATACCGGCCTTCTCAGGGATTGAAGGCTCTGACAAAATTGTATTCATATACATCATTGAATTGCTCCAAGCGAGTACTTCATTTCGGGATGTATATCTGCCTAATCTTTCAAAATAAGCATTATGAATGATATTGCTAATGTCGTTTGTTAATACATCTTTCAAAAATCCATCTTTAGTTGACTGATATACTATCATAATTCATTATATTTCTTTGCTGAACCTTTAGCTTTGTCGATAGGATATTTCTGACGGTTTTTCTCAAGTTTTTCTCTAACAATATCAATAGGCGAAAAATTATGTTTTTGAGCAAGTAAAAAGCAATAGTTTAAAATATCTGCTAGCTCTTCTTTTATTCTTTCTTTATTGATCGATTCAACTTGGTCTTTCGATTTCCATAAAAAAAGTTCGTTTAATTCAGCGGCTTCAATTGATATACCTAAGGCTAGATCTTTAGAGTTGTGAAACTGTGCCCAATCTCTTTCATTTCGGAATTGAATCAATTCATCAATGAGTTTATCAAGTTCGCTCATATATCAAGATTTAAACATTTGTTTGGCTAATTGATATTCGCCGTCGTAAGGCAAATGAAGGCTTTCGAGCATTTCGGGAATAGCTAATTTCCAACTTACATAATAATATGCTAATAAATTGTATCCGGAAAATTGTTTGTCTTTAATCGAAGGTATTATATAATTCGATTTTTCAGGGCTTATTCCCTGCGTACCTATTAATGCTATCTGCAATGCTATTTCTTTTATTTGACTTATAGAAAGTTTACTAAAATACTGCAACGCATCAACCATAAACATAACCACAGCCATGTTAGTCCCTAATTCTTTTTGAGATTGTTGGAACTTTTGCATCTCATCTTCTTTAAACTCCAAATCGGAATTTATACCTAATGGATCTGACTCAAATTTACTAATTGCATCTTCAATTGTAATTGGTTTATCGAAATTAGGTTCTTTTATTAAACTAAAATAATTTGAGAGTTTTAAATCTTCGCCCCAATGAGTAATTAGCTCATACTCCTCAGCGGCCGCTTTATTGTCGCGATACTCATAAAACTCTTGGAAAAAATCTTTTGCTTGTTTTAACTCGCTTTGGGTAGGATTAAATTCGGAAATAAGATCAAGACCGAATAGATCTTTAAATAATAAGGCATTAACTATATTTAAAATCTTTGTTCCACTTAGAATAGTTGCTGAACTATACTTTATTACTGTATTATCGGTAACAGATTTTGCACTTTCGTGCAACATTTGTAGTAAAGACAGAAATTGAATAGGTCTAATTTCCTGTTGTTGTTCATAAAGCCTGTCCTCAATAAATAAATCAATTGGCGTATTGAATAATTGAAGATTTAGACCATGAAAAATTGCATTAAAAAACTTTTCAACCGATTCGTTAGGTATGCCTGATTTCCTTAAATTATCTATTTGCTTGGAAAAATCAGATTTAAATCGTGCAAGCTGCTCTTTATTTGTAACAAATTGCATGTTTGCTTTTTCGCTGCGAGCCTCTGTTGCCAATTGTAAATGAGCAATCTCATGCATCATTAAATGATACACACCAATATAATTAGATTTGTATTTTATTAAATGATAATCTCTCTTGTAATTCTCCGCATATTCAATTTTAGCAGCAGTATCAATAGTATTATCTTCAATGGCTTTGATTGGTCTTTTACACAGACTCTCTACTATATTCTTATATAAAAGAAATGACTTTTCACCCGAATATTTTTTTAAGTATTCTTTGGCATTCTTTATAATTAATTCAGTTGAGAGTTTCTTAAAATTAACATCGTTTGCCTTACATTTTTTTAGGCACTCTGTACCAAATTCAAATGCAATAAAATTATTTCCGAGGATTTCGTTTGCTAAAGCAATACCATAAATAGTATTGGTATACTCATTATTTACACTATATGCCTTTTCGAGATATGCTAAGCCATCCTCAATTTTCCCAGCTTGTAGAAAATTTGTACCTAGATTATTGATTGCAATATGATCCGTAGGATCATTCTCTATAACTTTATCGTAATATTTTTTAGCTGTTTGAAGATCGTTTTTTGATCGAGCAAATACATTGCCAATCATTAAAAGCGCATAGTTGTTTTTGGGATTCCATTTCAAAGCATCAATTAAGCAATCAATTGCTTTTTCATTATCGCCAACAACAGAATATGCTTGACCTAAGACTCGATGAAATTCAGAGTTAGAAGGATTCTTTGAAATCAGCGCATGTAAAACAGGAATTGCCTGATCAAATTGGTTTTTTTCGCAATAACTTGTTGCTTTGTTAAATTCTGTTTGCTGTTCAGCAATTGTAGGAATATCAATCTCAATAGAAACAAACCCTTTATCAATAGTTACTTGAGGTTTAATATTTCCAAAAGAAAAATATTCAACTAACTTATTGTTAAGTGCCTGATTTTCACCCCCCCCCCATTTTGAGTTCAGGAAAAAGCTCAAATGCTATATCATCAATCTTGTGAATAATAATCATCAGCTATTTATTTTGACTTCAAATATAGTAAAAAAGGATTTTGTTTTAGGTAAACTTATCTCGTTAAAACCAAATCTATCAGCGAAGCGTGTGCAGTGGTAAAAAAATATAGGAAGTTTGAAGGTTTAAAAATAGGAATTTTATTTACTTAAGAAAAATCTATTTTGTCTTAAGCGCATGTTTAAAAAATAAAAATAACACTTAATGTAATTCATTATAAATCAACACCTTATTAGTGATAATAAAAAAAGCCTGTGTTTCCACAAGCTTTTCTTAGTAGCGGGAGCAGGACTCGAACCTACGGCCTTCGGGTTATGAGCCCGACGAGCTACCAACTGCTCCATCCCGCAATGTATCTTTGTTTATATGAACGTCTGTTTTAAAGAGGTGCAAAGGTAATAAATGTATTGGCAATTTCCAAATTTACAGCCATTTATTTTATATGAATCTGCTTTTCTTCATACTCAATTACATCTCCTGCCCTCAGCTTCATTCGTTTGCGTGTTTCAGTTTGCTTATTAACTCTTATAAGCCCACTTGATATAAGCATATTGGCTTCGCCCCCACTTCCAACCAAATGGCAAATCTTTAATAATTTGTTCAGCTCAATATACTCACTGCCTTCTAGATCAAATGTATCCATTATTTTTTATTGCAAATGTACTATTTTTATTGTATCATTGTTATTGCTTAATAAACATTATATCATGCTAAACTTAGAAATAATTGAACCTCGCTCTTTTAGTGGCAATGTATTTGATCTTTTTGATAAAGACTGGATGCTACTTACGGCGGGCAATATACAATCATTTAATACCATGACAATCAGCTGGGGCATGATGGGTATTATGTGGGGCCGTCCTACTTTAATTACTGTTGTAAGACCTCAACGCCATACCCGACAATTTCTTGATAAAAATAGCTATTGTACGCTTTCAGTTTTGGCAAAAGAACATCGGGATATTATGAATTATTGTGGAAAATTTTCGGGTAAAGATAATGATAAGATTAAAGAAACGGGCTTGCTCCCTCTAGAAACAGATAAAGGAAATATTCATTTTCAACAAAGCATCCTTACTTTTGAATGTAAAAAACTATATAAAACACAATTTCTAGAGGACGATTTCTTTGATAAAACCCTCATTCAATCAGCTTATCCCAACAAAGATTACCATCATGTATACTTCTATGAAATTAAAAGAATATATAGAAAAATACAATAAAAAAAAATAGAAACTGTTGTTGGCTGATAAGAGAAAGTGATTTTTTCGATACTCTTACAAAGATGAAATAAGATTGCTAGGCTAAAATTTCAATTCCTGATTGTTTTACTAAATCAATTAATGGAGATTCATTATCACTATAAAATCTGTTTTTTCCAACTAAATAAGGTTCTATCCTCGTACTTATTTTTTTTGTAAGATACCATATTTTTCCAGTTTGCTCGTCATCATTTTCAATGTCAGTTACAATCAATAAATCAATATCACTATCTGCAGATATTGAATCAGAAAGCCCACTGCCAAATAAATAGGCTTTATTTACTGCTACACCTTCCTTCCTTAGAAGAGTAATATATGAATGCAATAACTTTATAATTTCAACTTTAAGCATAATAAAAGTTTTTTAGTTTTATCAAGATATTCTTCCACCTTTGCACTCTCCGGAATAAAAGGTTGGTAATCAGGATAACGCCCCTCCAATTGATATTTCATTAAAATACCAATAAATATAGAAGTATCCTCATCTAAATCAATTTCAGATTTCTCGGATAAATGCAATAAATTATGAGTTCTAGGTGCAAAGTTACAATATTTTTAGATTTATTCAATAAATTAGCTGTTAATGATTTAAAATGTTAAAAATTTATTCCTTCTTACAAAAACCAAAGTTTCAACATGATGGGTTTGTGGGAAAAAATCGTATGGAATGATTTTTTCTACCCTATAATTGCTTCCTTCCATTTGTTCCAAATCTCTTTTTAAAGTTCCCGCACTACAAGACAAATAGACTATCTTATTCGGCTGATAGCTCGATACAAGCCATTTCAAAACCTCAGGTTCTAATCCACTTCGTGGTGGATTTACAAATGCATATTTCATTTTTTTCATTTCCATTTCCTGATCAAACCATGCATCAAGCTGAGGAATGCGTTCAGCACATTTACCCCGCAATACTATACTTTCAGAAGAATTTAGCTTGGCACAGGCTACTCCATCACCACTTAACTCTATGGCAATTTTATTTCCTTTCCAGTATCTAAGACTATGTCCAGCACCACAGTATAAATCAACCATCAAGTCATGCGACTGCATCATAAGATATGCTGCAGCTTCTTCCAATGCATGAAGATATAATTTGGGAACCAATTGCTGAAACGAAGTACGACCATAAAAAAACCCATTCTCGTCTTTTAAATGCTCATTGCCATAAACAGATTGCCAGCCATTTTTTTCGAACATACGTTTTCCCGCACTAGCGTTAAAATGTAACCAAAAAGATTCTATTCCATTTTGCTTTAATTGCATGAGAAAAGATTCTTCAAATTTACTTAATAAGTCTCTTTTATTCGATTTAATAACAATTACCAATATAGATCCCGATTGATAATAATACGATGCGGGAAAATCAGAATAGGGAGGAAGATACTGCAGAACCAATTGCAAATTTTTGGTAATTATGGGATGATGCACCGGACAATCGGGAATAGGAATCAAAACATCACGGCGCATCATGCCCGCAAGCCATTGCCCATCAATGTATTGTAAATTAAGTGATGTCTTTTTACGATAAAACCAATGCTGTGAGCTTTCAACACTTTCAACATTGGTTATTTTATCATGCCAATTGTTTAATACTCGTTGTAAGTATTCCTTCTTTTGGCCAATACTTTCTATTAAGCTCTTATTTCTGTGTCGGCAGCCTATACAAGCCTCAACACAACCCTCTTTCATATTATTCCAAATCGTGAATAAACAATCCGCTTCTCAACTTAGGTTCAAACCATGTTGTTTTAGGAGGCATAATATTATTGGTGTCGGCTATGTCAATCAACTGTTTCATTGAAACGGGAAACAAAGCAAATGCCACTTTCATTTCACCTGAATCAACACGTTTTTGTAATTCACCAAGTCCTCTAATGCCACCAACAAAATCGATGCGGGTTGATTTTCTTAAATCGGTAATGTTTAAAACTGGTGTTAACACTAATTCAGATAGTATGGTAACATCTAAACAGCCAATAGGATCATTGTCATTATAATTACCCTCTTTAGGTGTAAGCGAATACCATTCGCCTTCTAAATACATAGAAAAATTATGCAATTGAGCAGGCTTATAAATTTCTTTTCCCTTTTTAACTATGCCAAACCCTTTTTCCAAAGCTGATAAAAATGCGTCTTTGCTTAAACCGTTTAAATCTTTACAAACTCTGTTGTAATCGATAATTCTAAGCTGACTAGCAGGAAAATGTACCGCCATAAAAAAATTATACTCTTCATTACCGGTATGGCTCGGATTTTTAGCTTTTCTCTCTAAGGCTATTCTTGCTGCCGCTGCCGTGCGGTGATGTCCATCAGCTACATAAGTATAGGGTATTTCATTTTTAAAAATACCTTCTATTTCTGAAACCAAAGCAGGATTATTTATCACCCATAAATGATGTCCTACATCATCACTCAAAGTAAAATCATATTCAGGTGCTGACTGTATGGTATCCTTAATAATTGTATTCAAACGCTCATGATCGGGGAAAGCAAAAAATACAGGTTCGGCATTAAAATTTGTAACCCTAATGTGTACCATGCGGTCGTCCTCTTTATCGGGACGAGTTAATTCATGTTTCTTAATTATATTATTTAAATAATCTTCATACGAAGCGCATCCAACAATGCCATACTGGGTCTTTCCCCACATGGTTTGCGCATAAACATAGTAACAAGCCGCTTTATCTTGAAACAAAATACCTTCTTTAATAAAGGAGAGCATATTCTCTTTACCCTTTTGGTATACAACAGCATCGTGCTCATCAATTCCCTCAGGAAAATCAATTTCAGCACGTGTAATATGCAAAAATGAATGCGGGTTTCCTTTGGCTTCTTCACGAGCTTCGCGGGTATTCATAACATCATACGGCCTTGAAGCCACTTTTTCGGCCAGATTTCTTTTTGGTCTGAATGCCCTAAATGGTTTTACTATCGCCATAATCTATTTATTTACCTGAAATGATTTATCTCCTTTTACAAAGAAATTAACAATTTGATTGGCTGCTGCCAAACCCGCATTATTATTAGCTTCATGGGTTTGAGCTCCCATTTTCTTAGAAGAACAATAATACCTTTGACTGTACTTTTCTAAAATTTCAGCATTGTTATCGGGGGTAATATCGGAAGCATAACGAAAATCGGGACGCGTTTCAAACATTTTAACCAATCCTGCTTCATCAATGATCTCTTTTCTGGCAGTATTTACCAAAGTTGCGCCTTCAGGCATTTTACTCAACAAATCGTAATTCAACAGTTTCTTGGTTTTTTCGTTGGCAGGTAAATGTACAGAGATGTATTGACATTTTTTATACAAATCTTCTACATTGGCTTCATATTGTACCCCGTCATTTTCTACCAATACCCTGTCAACAAAAGGATCGTGAGCATATACTTTCATACCAAAACCTTTGGCAATAAGGGCTACAATTCGACCAATATAGCCGTAAGCATGTATACCGATCTTTTTGTTACGCAACTCGCTACCCACTGAGGCATCATACTTATTACGTATAAGATAAATAAGCATTCCAAAGATTAATTCTGCCACCGCATTGGCATTTTGACCCGGAGTATTCATGGCAACGATACCTTTTTCTGTAGCCGCATTCAAATCTATATTATCATAACCAGCTCCGGCTCTGATAACAATTTTTAGATTTTTAGCCGCATCCATTACATCACGGTCTATAATATCACTTCTAATTATTATCCCATCAACTAGGGCAACAGCCGACAATAATTCCTCTTTGGTTTTATATTTTTCCAAAGTTACAAATTCAAAACCGGCAGCGGTAATAATTTGCTTCATACTTTCAACCGCAGCTTTTGCAAACGGTTTTTCAGTAGCTACTAGTACTTTCTTCATCTCAATACAATTTTATAAAACAAAAATCCCTCTTTTTACAGAGGGATAAAGATATTACTTTTATTTAGACTTTTCAAAATCTTTCATGGCATCTACCAAAGCTACCACACTCTCGCGAGGCAAAGCATTATATATTGAAGCCCTGAAACCTCCTACGGAACGATGACCTTTAATTCCCACAATACCTTTAGTCTTGGTGAAATTCATGAATTCATCTTCCAAATCTTTATACTCATCATTCATGATAAAACATGCGTTCATGATAGAACGGTCTTCAACTACCGCTGTTCCTTTAAATAAGCGATTACGGTCAATTTCATTATACAGAAGGCTGGCCTTTTCAACATTTTTCTTATTGATAGCAGACAATCCACCCAAATTCTTTAACCATTTCAATGTCTGACACATAGTGTAAATAGAAACAACAGGTGGGGTATTGTACATGGAATCATTTTCAATTTGCACCTTGTAATCTAGGATTGATGGGATTTTTCTGCTCACCTTACCCAATAAGTCGTTTTTAACAATAACAAAGGCTACCCCTGCTGGACCCACATTTTTCTGTGCTCCGCCATAAATCAATCCATACTTAGAAACATCCATCGGTCTGCTCATTATATCAGACGACATATCAGCTATAAGAGGCACTGGAGAGTTAATATCCGTTTTAATCTCCGTTCCGAATATGGTGTTATTGGTGGTAATATGAAAATAATCGGCATCAGCAGGAATGCTGTAGTTCTTAGGAATATAATTAAAATTAGCATCTTTAGAACTTGCCACCTCTATTGCATCGCCAATTGTTTTTGCTTCTTTTAATGCTTTGCCGGCCCAAGTACCTGTATTAAGATAGGCCGCCTTTTTCTCAAGAAGGTTGAAAGGAACCATACAAAACTGCATACTAGCGCCACCACCCAAAAATAATACAGAATAACCTTCTGGAATAGACAGTAATTCCTTAAATAGACTCACCGTTTCGTTCATAACTGCCTCAAAATCTTTACTGCGGTGCGAAATTTCCATGATCGACATACCCGACCCATTGAAATCCAATACCGCTTTTGATGTACTTTCTAAAGCTTCGACAGGTAAAACTGAAGGCCCTGCATTAAAATTGTGCTTTCTCATAAATAATTGCGATTACAAATATTAATTTTTAATGTTTTTGGAATTAACAGGCTGCAAAATTAAACATTATTAAATAGCCAATTATATTAATATTAAAAAGTTTTTAAAAAAATGTTAATTCTTTTAACCTGTCAATTTAAATAAATTGGAATCATTTTCTGTGTATTGATTCTAAATTTATTAAATAAATAGCTATTTCAGTTAATTACAAAGGTTTAAAATATTATATCTACTTAATAATGATTGAGTTTCAATTTAGTTATTGGATTGAAGCCAATTCGATTAAATCATTGTTTAATTTTTCATACATTTGTTGTCATCGAGTAAAGAATTCTATTTATATATTTGACCATGAAAATAGCTACCATTATTGAAAATTCAGTAAATCAAGTAGATATGAAAGCCGAGCATGGCTTGGCTATTTATATTGAAAGCAAGCATACTAAAATTTTATTTGATACCGGGCAATCAGGCGCATTCATTCACAATGCCAAAATAATGGAAATCCCTCTCGAAGACCTTGATTACTTAGTGCTTAGCCATGGTCATTACGATCACACCGGTGGACTTAAATACCTGCTCGAACTGAACCCAAAGCTCTGCATTATTTGCAAAAAGTCTCTATTTCTGCCAAAATATTCAAAAAACAATCGCTTTGTAGGTACAAGCTTAAAACTTGAAGATATAAAAAATCCCATACGTTTTATTGACGATGACTTCCAAATTGATGAAGAGATCCATGTAATATCAAATATTCCAATTATAAATGAACAAGATACCCACTTTACATCCTTTACTTATTTGAAGGATGGAAAGCTTGAACCAGATACTTTTGAAGATGAATTATTTTTGGTTTTGAAAAATAATAATCAAATTTCAATCATCAGCAGTTGTTCACATAGGGGCATAAGCAATATTGTTAAAGCGGCTATAAACAAATTCAATTTACCTGTACATTTAATATTGGGCGGTTTTCATATTGATAAGGCAGACGATATTGCTGCTACCAGCTTATTTCCATTTTTTAAAGAAGTAAATCCCAATTATATAGGTGTTTGCCATTGTACAGGCATAGAAAAATATGCCTTATTTAAAGCTGAATTTGGCGAAAAAACTTTTTACAATCAAACAGGGAAAAAACTTTTTATTTAATGAAGGTTTACCAACGTTATATATTACTATTTTTACTATTTTTAACTAATATCTCTTGCAATAAAAGGGTGCGGGATAATTATAAATTGCCTTATAAGCATTTTCCTGATATGTGGGGATATAAAACTGAAAATACACTTTTACAAAACCAAGAAGTTAAAATTTCAAGCAATGCCATTAATAATTTACAACTCCTTTTATAATAGTAAAACAATAAATAGCCATAATGAATTGATAATTCAATGATTTGCAAATTATGTTTTTAACAACAATAAGAAGATTAACAATAGTTTTATTGATGCTTATGCAAACTATAAGCATGTCCCTATCTTCTCAAAATATTGAAGCAAGCATAAAACATTACCGTCTCGAAGATGGCCTTCCTTCTCGTCTGGTTTATAAAACTATTCAGGATCATGATGGCTTTATCTGGCTCGCAACTTTTGGGGGGTTGGTAAAATTTGATGGTGAAAATTTCGAACGTTATATCATTGATAGTGTATATCATAAAAATATTCAGTATCGCGAAATCAAAACGGTATTTTGTGATTCACACAATAATATATGGGTTGGCAATCATGGTCTTAATCTTCTTAATAGAAATACAAAAACATTTGAGTCTTTTCGAAACAACCCAAATGATACTAATAGCCTCGGGAACGATTTGGTAAAAGATATTATTGAAGACAAAAATGGAAATATTTGGCTTGGGCATTATAATGGGGTATCAATGTTTGATATAAAGAAAAGAACGTTCAAAAATTACAATATCCCCGCATCCTTCGTGCATTCGTTAGCAGAAGACACAGATGGTAACATTTGGATAGGATCATTTCATCAAGGACTGTATAAACTAAATTCCAATAAAAATACTATTGTTAATTATCGATCAAATAATACAGAACACAGCATTGGCAATAACAATATTAAGGATATTTTGTTGGATGAAAAAGGAAACATTTGGCTAGCTACTTGGGGTGGCGGATTGAATCGGTATAATAAGCAAAGCGATGACTTTACCCAATATAAGCAATATGATCATAAACTTGAATACAATGCCAATAATGTAAACGCATTATTTATAGATAAAGAAGACAAATTCTGGATTGGAACAGATAACGGAATCTATTTATTTGACAGAAAACTATATCAGTTTAAACCTTTCTACAATAATAATTCCATTGACAATACCAAACAAGAAAAAGTGATTAGCTCAATAACTAATGACTTGCAAGGGAATTTATGGTTCTCGGGAAATGACGGAATAATATACTATAATCAAGCCAATAGTAATTTAAAATTCTATCAAAATGAAACTATTTTTAATTCACAAAATAAAATTTCAAAACTCTATCATGCTAATAATGAAAAATACTATTTAAGCCACAGTACTGGATTTTTTGAATGGAATATTTCAAATCATTCAGTACGTGTTTTTCGTGATGAAAAATTAATTCATCACGATATGAAAAAACGCTTTTGGAAATTATCGAATCACCAATTGATTATAACTTTGCCCAATCAAATAAACGCCATTTACAAAAAATATCTCATTGCAAATAATGATAAATCAATATTATCTAATAAAATACTAAATATATCAAATGACACATTCGGAAATTATTGGATTCAATATGATAGCATACTGTATTACTCTGTTTTAAATCCAGACAAAAATTTAGTATTGCATGAAACATATGACAAAATTAATTCGTTAGGTGAGAACAAATGGCCTGCAAATAACTTGATTGTTGACAATAATAATAATGTATGGAGTTCATTCTGGAACGTTCTATTTAAGTACAATATCTCTACCAAACAGATTAAAAAATTTCCTTCTTTAATGAATGGATTATCAAGTCCCGTGTTTATTAATTGTGTTGCCGATAAACTTGGAAATGTTTGGTTTGCTACACTATATGGACTAGATAAATACAATTATAAAAATGATTCGTTTGTTACGTTTAATACGGATAATGGTTTGCCGGATAATAATATCCTACATATCATTCAAGACCCAAATGATAATTTATGGCTGCTAACTTCCTTGGGTATTGTAAGTTTTAATCCTATTACTGAAGAATTAAAGATATTTGATAAAAACAATGGCTTACCTGAGAACATTTTTAGTACAGGTACTCTTACGCAAAATGGAAAAATATCAATATGCTCTGAACGCGGAATGCTTGTTTTTGATCCATTATCAATTAACTTAAATAGAACTATTCCTAAAATATACATTACACGATTTTTAATAAATAATGAAATAATAAAAATAAATAACAATTCTATTCTACAAAATGACATTTTATACACAAAAGAAATAAAACTAAAATACAATCAAACTAATATAACTTTAGAATTTGCCTCTTTGAATTATATAAATCCAGAGAAAAATCAATATTCATATTGCTTGAAACAAGGTAAAAATGATAGTTGCAAATGGATTCAATTGGGAACAGCCAATAGAGTAAATTTTAATAAACTAGAGCATGGTGAGTACATTTTTAAAATCAGAGGATCCAATAATGATGGCATTTGGAATATGGAAGGTGCTGAATTACTTATTAAAGTGTTACCTCCCTTTTATAAAACCTATTGGTTTTTAACTGTAATGATTTTAATAATTATTTCACTTATTGTACTAGCTTTTGTTGGTCGTGTTAGAATGTTACAAAATCAAAAAAATGAATTAGAAAAACTGGTTAAAAAACGTACTTCTGAATTAACCGTGCAAGCCAGTGTTTTAATAAAACTAAATGCAACTAAAGATAAATTATTTGCTATTATTGGACATGATTTAAAAAACCCTTTTCAGGCTATCATTGGATTGACATACCAACTCGAAGAAACAGCAAGTATTGAAAAGGCTAAAGGAATTGTAAAATCTATTGGATACACAGTTAAAAATACAGCTGATATACTAGAGAATATACTTAACTGGGCAAGAACACAGTTGCGCTTGATTACACCTTCAAATGATAAAATCAATTTGCATCCGTTAATAACTAATGTAATTGAATTCTTTAAACTGAATTTACAAAAGAAAAATATTAGTATCGTAACAAATATCCCTAATCAAATTTGTTTAATCACTGATAAAAACATGCTGCTAACTATTATTAGAAACATAATAGGAAATGCTATTAAATATACCGATTTTAATGGTTCAATTGAAATCAATGCTGAAGTTAACAATAGTACCCTAAAATTGTCCATTACAGACAATGGAATTGGCATGAACCAGCAACAAATAGAAAAGATTTTATCATTTAGCGAATATCCATCTGAAATTGGAACCGATGGAGAAAAAGGAACAGGCTTGGGATTACTGATTTGCAAAGATTTTATAGAAAAAATAAATGGCCAGCTATTAATTGAAAGTGAATTAGGAAAAGGCTCAAAATTTACCATCTCATTACCTATTGAAAATTATGAAGACGTTGGAACATCAGTGCAAAAAGATCCAATAAATGAGATTGAAGAATGTATAACAGATAAGGATGATTTATTGAGCATTGAAGAAGAAAAGCAAAATGCTGAATTTCTAAAATCAATCCAAAAAGAAGACCGGGTTATTTTACTGATTGAAGATAATAGAGACATTCGCATGTCAATTTTAACCCAACTAAATAAATACTTTAAAACTGAATATGCTATTGATGGCGAAAAAGGGTTAGAAAAAGCCTTTGAAACCATTCCCGATTTAATTATTAGCGATGTTATGATGCCGGGCTTAGATGGTTACGAATTATGTAAACTACTTAAATCAGACATCAGAACAAGCCATATTCCGGTTATAATGCTAACAGCCAGAACAGAAGAAAGAAGTCAGCTTACCGGCATTATAAGTGGAGCCGACGATTTTTTAACCAAGCCATTTGTTCCAAATATCCTCATCGCAAGAATTAGAAATCTGATTACGCAACGTGCACTGCTGCGTGACAAGTTTAGCAAAGAATTTATATTACAACCTTCAGGAATTCCAATTTCAGGTAGCGAAACCAAATTTCTAAGCACGGCCTTAGAAATAGTTGAAAAAAATATTGATAATTTAAATTTTACTGTTGATAGTTTCAGTGAACAAATGGGTCTAAGCTATATGCAATTATATAGAAAAATGGAATCAATTACCGGTCAAACGCCTTTGCTTTTTATTAAATCAATTCGACTAAAAATGGCTTTGCAATTAATTGAAAAAACGGAGCTAAATATAACTGAAATTGCCCTTCGGGTAGGGTTCAATGATCCATCCCATTTTTCAAAATCTTTTAAAGAAATTTTTCAAATCCCTCCGAAACAATACCTCCTTCAAAAGCGAAAAAAATAGTCGAAAAACGCCTTTTATTAACTTAAAGATCATAATTTCAGTGCTTTGAGTTTGTTAAAAATGACCTGCTTTTTGAAAGATTTAACATAGTACCTTCCGGAGATAGTCCTTAATTTTGAAAGATTAAAAATTAATCTAACTCACGATGAAGACAAATTACATACTTAAAAAAAGAAGTTTCATATTTCTATTTTTTATCGCTTTAAGTTTTAACTTATATAGCCAGGCAATTAAGCAATGTGTAACTCCCTTACAAAATGGGGATAAGGTGTTGTTCATTGGAAATAGTTTTACCGAGTGGAATGGTCCACTTCCCGAAGTTATTCAATCATTGATCAAAGCATCTGGTTCTGGGTTAAATGTGAGTTTTACCTATAAAGTAAAAGGAATGGGAATTTTTAAAGAATTTGCTACCTGGAATTCATTAGGAATGATAGCTGAAATTCAAAAAGGTGGTTGGAAATATGTTGTTTTACAAGGCTGGGGTGATGCGATTGGTTTAAAAGATGGCGGTGTTACTGAAGATGGAGTTATTAATACTGATTATTTGGGTTATCCTGAATGTCAGGATACGATGCTTAAATATCTGAGAGTACTGGATGCTGAAATTAAAAAGGTGGGAGCAGTTACGATCCTGTATGAGCCTCATGTTGACAAACCCGCATTTGGCAGCAATATGGCTAAATCGCATGATACATATGCTAAACTTCAGTACCATGTTTCATCATTTTATGCACCAATAATAAATGCATGGGATATCATTCGACAACGATATCCTACTACCGATTCCAGTTGCTATAATAATACCCCTGGCAGTTATGCCGATTTTATGTACGCCGATTGCGGTCATCAGAGCGTAAATGGAATGATGCTAGACGCACTTACTTTTTACACCATCTTTACTCAACGTTCGGGTTTTACTTTAAAGCCAATAACTGTAATGTCACGACCCGACTTGTATAATGAACTGGCTCAAGTTGGCTACAATACAGGCAAGTCGATACTTGCTGCCAATGGCTGTGGATTTACCGATACAGAAGCCCCAACAACGCCAACAAATTTAGCAACAACAAACTTACTATCGGATAGTTACAATCTAACATGGACCGCATCTACTGATAACATAGGTGTTTTAGGGTATCATGTTTATATGAATAATGTATTGTTAAATACAACGTCTATTCCGAAACTTGCCGTAGGAGGATTAACGCCATCTACAAGCTATGCGATGAAAGTAATTGCTTTTGATTCGGAAGGCAATCAATCGAGTTACAGTTCAGTTTTAAATGTAACTACGCCGGCTTCAGCATCGGTGGATACATCAGGAATTTTACTCAGCTGGAACCTAACAGGTGCAGGCAATGATGCTACTGTTGCGGCTAATCAGTATATGACTGGTATATCAGCAAGCAATCCAAGTGGGGTTCTAAAAGCAGGCGCTGGATTAATTCCCGGTTCTTTCGGTTCAAACGCTTATAGTATTTTCAGTGTCTCTTCAACAACCTTGGCTAACGCAATAGCAGAAAATAAATACATAAGTTTTTCTATTTCCCCTCAAGCAGGAAATTCAATTTCTCTTGCATCGCTGCAGGTTAGACCCTATACCCAAAATCATCCGCTTAATTATACAATAATGTCGAGCGTGAAAGGATTCAATGCGGGCAATGAGATACAAACAATAACAGAAACCTCTCAAGCCAACACAAGTTTGCAAACAATCAATATAAACGATCATGACAATATAACAACAACAACCGAATTGAGAATATACATATGGGGTTATAATGATACTTGGAGTGCGGCAGGCTTGGGTAACGGTGATGCCGGAACTACCACTGCTGATTTGTTACTATCCGGTTCAGTAAAGAGTGATGCGCTACCATCATTTCCTACCGGATTAACCGCAACAAATCTCACTGAATCGGGATTTACGCTGAATTGGAAAGCAGCTAAGAATGCGGTTTTATACGAAGTTTTTAAAGATGGGGTATCAGTAGGAACATCAGCATCATTATCTATGGCTATAAATAGTGTAACTATAAATTCAATATACAACATGACTGTGAAAGCAACAGATAATTTAGGAACAATATCGGAAGCCAGCAATGTGCTTGAAGTAAAAATTCCTGATTTACATAATCCAACAGTACCAACAAATTTATCAGTTACAGGCATCACTGAAAATTCATTCATTCTGCATTGGGATGAGGCAACCGATAATGTAGCAGTAACACTTTACGAAATATTTATGGATGGAAAAGCTTATGGAAATACAGCAGATAATTATCTTCCCGTACCATTTTTGTTAGCAAATACCAGTTATTCTATGACAGTGCGTGCAAAAGATGCAGCAGGAAATGTTTCAGATGTAAGTAATAATTTAATTGCAACTACTATTACCACATCATTGCAAGTAAGTGAAGAAGTATTAAATATATATCCCAATCCGGTGATTCATATTTTAAATATTGCAGGTATAGAAGTTGGTTCAGTTATTTCAATTTATGATTTACAAGGAAATCTTCAATTACAAAAAATTGCTGAAAATAATTTGATTCAGATTGATGTGAACTCAATATCTACAGGTGTTTATATTATTAAAATTAGGAATTCTAGAAACGTTGTAATAGATAAGTTTGTGAAAGAATATTAACTAAATGCATATTCTATGGCAATGCAATGAGAGGCAACAGCAATGAGAAGTGTGGTTTTTCTGTGCGCTGTATAAGGGATTAGCTAAA
>JAIFLP010000108.1 GCA_020049015.1 Bacteroidota bacterium
TGCAATATAAGGCAATGGGTAAAACGTTGACAGTTCCTGCTAAAGAAGTTTCTAGAGTGGTAATGTCTAATGGTAAAGTGTATTATTTTTCCGAGACAGCTACCCAACAAAAAACGGAAACCTCTGAAGTAAAAAAGACAACAGAGCCAAAAAGCACTAAGGCTAAGGGTGAAAATAAGCCTGTGGAAGATAATTCTCAAAAAGAAATAAAGGAACAGAAGCCTGTTATTGAGGAGAAATTAGATACTATTATTCGATTGGGTGGTAAAAAGATAGTAGTAAAAATTCAAAAGATAAATGCAAGCGATATAACATATAAAAATCCGGGCAGCGATGAGGTATTGTCTCTTCGTCATAAAGATATAGAGCGTATTATTATGTCGACAGGGAGGAAGGAAACTTTTAACAAGCCTGTGTTAATGATGATTGACGAAACACAATGGGAAGCTGTTTTAATAACTGAAACCAAAGAGGAGGTTGATGGTCTTTATGAGAGAGGTTTTGTAACTGCAGAAAGTTCGTCAGATTCGCGAAGCATGAAAGCTGCAAAAAAAAGTGCAACAATTCGTTTGCAAAAAAAGGCAGCCAATATGAAAGCTGGAATTGTGCTGATTACAAAATCAGAAGCAAAAGGAGGTTATGGCGAAATACCAGGTTATCTATTGGAAGGTATAGCTTATGGATTTGAGCCCCTTCCTGATGAAAAAAAATAATGAAATAAGCTAAAGTATTTATCAATTATGAAGTATATTTTTCTTTTTATTATAAGTCTTTATTTAGTTTTTTCTTGCAAAGCAAGCAATAAAACTATTGATGCGGCAATCATTTTAAAACAAATAAATAAAGGTGAGGACGTTTATTATGAAAATGTTACCATTCAAGGCGATTTAGATTTATTTAAAGCTATACCTTTAGTAAATGAAGGTTCAGGTATTTATAAAGTATATATTCATTCCGCTTTGGTTTTTCAGAATTGTACTTTTCAATCTAAGTTATTGGCATTTGATAAATCAGAAAAAGACAAGCGCATCAACCTTGTTTTTAATAAATCTTTGGTATTTACATCCTGTAATTTTCAAGATGAAGTTAACTTTCGCGATGTTGATTGCTTGGCTTGGGTAAATTTTACAGCATCAACATTCGAAAAATTATTTAATGCCGAAGGATTAAAGCTGCATGCCTCGAACAATTATTTTATGCAGTGTAATTTTAAATCAGAATGTCGCATGCAGAGATTATTTGTACTGGGCGATTTTAATGCCATGAATGTTACTTTTCAATTACCGGTTTCATTTCAGAAGTCGGTTTTTCATTCCAATGTACAATTGAGCAATATGAAAAGCAAGGGTTCGTTTTCTTTTAGTGATGTAAGGGTTATGGGTAGTTTTTTTATGAACTATTCTGAAATAGAGGCTAAGGCTGATTTTTATCAATCACAGTTTTTTGGTCGCTTTGAATGGATAGGAGGAAAGTCGCTTGCCGATGCAGATTTTTCAGGAATAAAGTCTTTGGATAATTTATTATTAAAAGAAACAACTTTTTCAGGCAACATCAATTTTGAGAACGCTGTTTTTTTGCTTGCTAAGCCCGATTTAACAGGAGCAATTTATGAATCGGGAAAACTTATTTTGAAATAATTAATATAAAATATCATGATCAGAAAATTTAAAAATCGCATTACTGGGTTCTTTTTGCTTTCATTAATATCTGGGGGTATTGCCCTAACCACAATCAGGTGTGAATGGCTACTTGATAATCCCGAAGTAGTATCAGAAGCTCTAGGTTGGCTTTTTGAGAACGACAAGAGCAGGGCAGATTCGATGCCTCAGGATGTTGTAATTGATCCTGATGGAAGTAATAATTCCAATTTGCCATCATCAGTAAGTTTGGCCGAACGCTTTCCACCTGTTGGAAATCAGGGTCAGTATGGTACTTGCGTGGCATGGGCTGTTGGATATAATTTAAGAACTTATATGTATGCGGTTCAAAAGAATTTGGGAAAAGCTGATCTTTCATCTGCATCCAATCAATTTAGTCCAAAATATTTATTTAGTAATATCCCATCTGCACAAAAAGGATCTAATTGTAATGGAACGGGTTTTGAACCTGCATTTGATGTGTTGGTAGGTAAAGGAATTGCTCCATTATCAAAGGTTGAATATACCAATTTGGGAGGTTGTGCTACAGCTGATCCTTCTTGGGACAGTGATGCGGGGAATTATAAAATTGCCAATTATAGAAAAATATTTACCAATCCTAAAGTGAGTGGTAAAAAGAATATGAATACAACTACCGATGATGCTATTAAAATGTTTAAAGGTTATCTTTCTGAGAAGCGGGCTGTTGCATTTGGGGCTCGATTGGGAGATGAATTTATGTCATGGAGGGGCTCAGGAGTTATTAGCTCTGATACTTATATAGGAAAAGACATGCAGCATGCGTACCATGCAATGGCAATAACAGGATACGATGATTCAAAGCAGGCTTTTAGGGTTGTAAATAGTTGGGGAACCAGCTGGGGAGACAACGGATTTATATGGGTTGACTATCGTTTTTTTGTTGAAGAGTTTTGCTTTATAGCATTTATTGCCCAAAATTCTCAAGATGTTAGCTTTGCAATGGATGATAATAATGACGGTATTGTTGATGATGATTTATTTTCAGGACCTGATTTAATTTCATGGGAGTTGGGAGATTATGATGATGAAGAATATTTAGATGAAAAGGAAAGGTATATTGAATATAATGTTTATAATATTGGTGATCAGTCTGTATTAAAAAGTCAGCGTTGGAATATCCTTTATGTTTATTACAATGCATACGATGCTAATGATTATGGGATAATTATATATGATTATTATACCGATGAGTTTGGAGATAATGCCGATCATTATGGCGAAATTACTGATGGATCCGGATATGGTTTGTCTCAGAATTATTGGAATTATATAGATGTTCTAAGTGGTCGCAGTGTTAGCTATAATGAGACAGATGGAACAGATCCGGGTTTTACTTTTTATTACACCATGCCTGAATTAACAGGCGATTATTATTTGGTGCTTATTGCTGACGGATTTAAAAATGTTGATGAGTACGATGAAGATAATAATTATTTATATCTGACCGATTATCCATTATCCATTGAAAATGGCATCATTAAAACGCCTATTGTATATAAAAAATCGGCCAAAGGAAAGCCTGCCAAAGGTGATATGTCACCTCGTTCAACATCTGTGCGCAAAGGTAATATGAATGCTTATACTCCTTATGAAATTAGTAAAATGCTTAAAGCCCATAGTAAAAATGGAAATCTTAATTACAAAGCTTTGCAATTTAAAAAGAAGGGTACTATAGTGAAAGGAAAAACAAAAAAGCAATAAATTAAGAAGAAACTATGTCAATTCAGCAGGGCGATATAATATACTTTATAGTTACCGACAGATTTGCTGCCTATCCATACAATGAAAGCAGTAGTGGAAATCAAGATCCATTTTCCTATCATGGGGGAAATTTCGACGGCATAATTTCCCGCATACCTTATTTAAAAAAGTTGGGCGTTACCGCTCTATGGATAACGCCTGTTTATGAACAAATGGTAAATCCGCGCATCTCAGCCCAGCCTTATCATGGTTATTGGGCGTATGATTTTAATGCTGTAGATAATCAGTTATATGCTGATAAGGAGAAGTATCCTTCTGGAAGTAAAAAGTATTTAAAAGATTTGGTAGATAAATTGCATGATGCGGGAATTAAGGTTATTTTAGATATGGTTGTAAACCATACTGGATACGGACATCCTGGTCAGTATAATTTACCAGTAAATAAAACGCCTATACGTAAAGATTGGTTTAATAAGCAGGGTTTAGATTCGAGTGAGAATATTATAGAAGGGGAGTTATGCGGATTGCCTGATTTGAATTTGGATAATATTGAAGTTATTGATTATCATATTAAAACCATTGAATCATGGATTCTTGAAACTGGTATTGATTGTATTAGAATGGATACAGCCAAACATGTTGAAAGGGGATTTTGGAATTATTTTAAAACACTCATAAGGGGAAAATACCCGCATGTGTCATTAATAGGAGAAGTGCTGGTATTTAATATGGATGAGTTAACCGATTATCAAAAGTATTGGGGTTTCGATTCTTTGTTTGATTTTCCGGTACAAAGAGCTATGGAAGAAGTTTTCATTTATGGAAATGGAATGACTACTTTTTATTCACCTTTCAATTCGGGTACTGGTTTATTTGAGAAAGATAGTAATTATTCTAATCACAACCGTTTGGTTAGCTTGCTTGATAATCATGATTTGCCTGCACGTTTTTTTACTGTAGCAATTAATCATATAAAAGAAAAAGAGCGTTCGGTGGCCGTTTTAAAATTAGCCTTAACATTTATTTTTACTACTCGGGGTATTCCTCAATTATATTATGGTAATGAAGTAGGAATGGAAGGATCTGCAGATCCAGATAATCGAAGGGATTTTAATTGGGAGATTTTTGATAAAAACTATACTGTAAAAAATACTTTTCCTATAGAAAAGGAAATTTTCGAACATACCTGTAAATTATCGAAAATCCGTTCTGAGAATGATGCATTGTATAGCGGCTATTTTGTTTGCTTGTATGTTGATTATTTTCTAATGGTGGTTTTATCATATTCGCTGAATTCATTTGTTATTACGGCTTATCACAATGGTAATATAGACATGGGGCATCAACTATCGGTGTCTATATTTGATCATCCACAAATACCTCAGCGCATTAAAGATTTGTTGGGAGTTAATCAACTTACTTGTTTATTGACAGGCGAAAAAATCTCTTTCGCTAATGGTAATTTATCAATACAGTTAAAAGCGAAATCGGCAATGATTTTTTCGATTTAAAATATTTATTTCGATTGCGGCACCATCCAAATGCTATTAGCAGGATTTGTCCATGGATTATTTTCTTCGTTATATTCAAGTGCAACTAAAGGGAGCAAAATTGTTTCTGGAAATCGCCAAGCTGTTACTAATCCAATTCCATATGAAAAGTAACCGATCAAGCAAGTTGCGCCTGTGAATTTTCTTTTCACGATCATACTACCTACTTGTTCACCGTTATATTTAGCAGTAATAGTTATCCTCTTGGGCGGACCCGTGCGGGTTATTGTTGCAGATCCTTTTCCTACAAATTGATCGTTTACATATAAATTAGGAGTATAGCTTGCATTTGTAATTATTCTAGTCTTTCCGCAACCCACCAGAAGCAATAATAAAAATAGATAGAAAATGAATATTGGTTTCATACAATAACTATTTCAATAAGTTGAAAACAGAATCGCTACAGTACCTAACACACCCGCAGGGTTTATTCCATTTACTGTATAGCCAGAAACAAAAGCATTGGCTCCGATTCTTAAATTTATAGATGAATTTCTTTTAAGGATATATCCACCTCCACCATAAAGGGTCAAACCACTACCATCTTCGCGATTACTATAATAATAACTACTGTTTTCAACTACCATATTCGTGCCACCAAATCCTATACCAGCAGATAAAAATGGAGTATTGCTTTTTTTACTTAATGGATAGTTACCATGAATACTAACATGATATATATTGACATCACTAAAGTAGAAAGAGCCTTTTATGTCAACAATTAGTGATCTTAAATCACCGGAAAGCATAACTCCAAAACCTGCAGGGAAAGGCTTATCTACTGGCATAAATACACCACCGCCTCCAATTTCAAAGCCATAAAAAATGGTTGCGGTTTTCTTATTTAATTCTTTTTGTTCAAAATTACTAACATTGTAAATATCCTGCTCTCCATTTGTTTTCTCTGGACTATTAAGGCTTTGGGCCATTGATTGCATTATCGGATCAATATCTTCTGGGCTAGAAGCTTTTTGAAGAGATTCCCATTCTTTTTCACCAGTTTCAGTTTTATACATAACTAATGAAATAATAACTCTTTCACCTACTCGGTTAAAAGTGCCAGTTAATACATGTGGTATTCCCATTTTTGATGCCTTAGCTATGGCTTGTTCTTTCGTTTCGATATAATAAACAGTATCTTTTTCTGGTAGGATTAATTCATACTTTGAGTCCTGCGAAACGTACAATTGGAACAGACGCATTGAAGAATATTCATAATCGAAATGCATATTGATAGCTTCGAAATATGACACGTAAATTTTTTCTTGTGAAAACAAATTCACGGAAGCGAATATTGATATTAATAAAATTATTATTGTTCGCATGGGTGTGATAATTAAAATTTAATACTGCAAGATACCATTTTTTTATTTCAATTGTTCGGTAGAATATTAAAAATAAAAATGTGATTCTTCACATCACTATGTTTTGTTACCAAAATACGGCGTAACCTGAACGGTTCAAAATATTTAAACCATAAGATTCAATAGTACTTAAATAAAATCAGCCTATTAGAAAATCTAATAGGCTGAAAAATTATAATTTAATTAATTTTTTAAACTGCCGAATTGTATTCTTCATTTAGAATATTGAATAATTCTTTAACGCTGATTATTTTATCAACTTTGTAGCCATTGCTGCCAGTAAATGCAAAACCCTCATTAGTTTTACCCATTTGAGCACGGATAAGAGCATTAGCTATACAATAAGGTGTTGTTTTAAAATCGCAAGTGCGTAAGCAATGATAAGGACAATTAAACGGTTTGCGATTGCCTGAATTCACAAAATCGATGAATTCATTTTTAATGGCCCTACCGGGCATACCTACCGGACTATTTATAATAACTATATCCTCTTCTTTTGCTTTTACCAGAAGTTCTTTAAAGTTTTGTGAAGCATCACATTCATTGGTAGCAATAAAGCGGGTTCCCATTTGAACAGCAGCGGCACCTAGTTTCATGATGTCTTTGATGTCTTTACCTGAGAAAATACCACCACCTGCAATTACAGGGATTTTAACACCATATTGTTCTTCAAATGGTTTTACTGCTGCCACTACATCAGGAACCAATTTTTCTAACTGGTAGTTTTCGTCAAAAATTTGATCTCGCTTGAAACCCAAGTGACCACCTGCTTTGGGCCCTTCAACAACTACCGCATCGGGTAAATAGTCATAATTTGTCTTCCATTTGCTGCAAATAATCTTTGCAGCTTTACCAGAAGAAACAATAGGAACCAGTTTGGTTTTTGTACTTCCATTTAAGTACTTGGGTAATTCAAGAGGTAAACCTGCCCCGGAGAATATAATGTCAATACCCTCATCAATTGACACTTTTACCATGTCTTCGTAATTGGTAAGCGCAACCATAATATTTACGGCTAATACGCCATTGCTAAGAGCCCTAGCTTTTTTGATCTCTTCGATCAATGCGTCGTTATTAGTTTTCTTATAATTGCGGAACGGTTGTTCATTTAAAACACCTATTCCAACTGTTGCGATAACGCCAACACCGCCTTCATTGGCTACCGCCGCTGCAAGACCCGATAATGATATCCCAACTCCCATTCCTCCCTGAATAACAGGCACGCGGACTTCAATATCCCCTATTTTAAAACTTTTCAATGATACTATCTTATTATATTATTAATAATAAATCAATCGCCAAATATATTACTAATTATTCATTCCTCGGTGTAAATTACCAATAAAATAGCATAAATGAATTGAAATGCTTGATTTACTGTTTAATAAATAAATAAAGGCTAATTCTTTTTATATCCATAAGTATTGTTTACATTTGCAAATTATTAAAAAATAGCATTTTAGAAAAAAACCATCCGTGAAATCATTTCAAGAATTAAATGTTAAGCCTATAATTATTAAGGCTTTAGAAGAATTGGGCTTTGAGAATCCTATGCCCGTTCAAGAACAAGTTATTCCATTATTGTTGGAAAGCAGTAGTGATATTATAGCTTTAGCTCAAACCGGAACCGGCAAAACGGCTGCTTTCGGAATTCCTGTTATACAGCAGGTAGATTTAAGTATTAACAAGCCACAGGCGTTAATTTTGGCACCTACTCGTGAGTTGTGTGTTCAAATTTCAGATGACCTTAATGATTATTCCAAATATATAGGCGATCTTAAAGTTATTCCGGTTTATGGAGGCGCTAGCATAGATACGCAGATAAGTGCTTTAAGAAAAGGAGCACATGTTATTGTTGCCACACCAGGCAGATTGATTGACTTAATTGAAAGAAAAGCAGCAAAGCTTGATGCCGTTAAAAAAGTTATCCTAGACGAAGCTGACGAAATGCTGAATATGGGATTTTCAGATAGTATAGAGACTATTTTTAGTTATGTTCCTGAGGGTAGGCAAATGCTTCTTTTTTCTGCTACCATGCCTAGTGAAATAGCTTCCATTGCTAAAAGATACATGGGTAAGTATAATGAAGTTGTTGTAGGTAGTAAAAACAGTGGTGCTGATAATATTAAACATATTTGTTATACCGTACATGCCAAAGATAAATATTTGGTATTAAAAAGAATTGCCGATTATTATCCCGATATCTATGGAATAGTTTTTTGCCGTACCCGTAGAGAAACTCAGGAAATTGCCGATAAATTGATGACTGATGGTTATAATGCCGAAGCATTGCATGGCGATTTATCACAGTCGCAGCGAGATTATGTAATGAATAAATTCCGTATTAAAAATGTACAGCTGCTTGTTGCAACTGATGTGGCTGCAAGAGGAATTGATGTAGATAATCTTACGCATGTAATAAATTATAATATACCTGACGAAATAGATTCCTATAATCACAGAAGCGGAAGAACAGGACGTGCGGGAAAAGCCGGAATCTCAATTGTTATTAGCAATTTGAAAGAGAAATTTTTGTTAAAGCAAATTGAAAGAAAAATTTCTAAAAGTTTTATCAATGCAAAAGTTCCCTCTGGTAAGGAAATATGCGAAAAGCAATTGTTTCATTTAATTGAAAAGATTGAAAGAGTAGAGATTAATCATGAAGAGATAGAGCCTTATTTACCCTTGGTATATAAGAAACTGGAGTGGATGGATAAAGAAGAGTTGATCAAACGACTTGTTTCATTTGAGTTTAATGAATTTCTAAACTATTATAAAGATGCTGCAAATATTAATGATGCAGATGATGATAGAGGAGGAAAAAAGAAACTTCCAGGTAAGTCCGGGTCAACATCAACTAGCGGAATGTCGAATTTGTATATCAATGTTGGTAAAATTGATGGCATTAATCCAGTGGCATTGATTGAATTGGTAAACAATCAGATTACGGATAAAAAAATTGTAATTGGTAAAATTGAAATTGGCAAAAAACATACTGTGTTTGAAGTTGAATCAGGTGAAGCTGATAATGTTTTATCTGTATTTAATAATGTCAATTTTGAAGGCCGTCAATTACATTTAAAATACGATACCGAGCCGAAAAGTGATAGGTCTTTTAAACCTGAAAGACGCAATGACTATGGTGGCGGCGGAGGAGGCTATAAGAAAAAAAGTTATGGTGGTTCCGACGATCAAAAGAAGAAAAGCTATGGGGGTTCCAGCGATTATAACAAAAAAAGGAATAAATATAGATCGTAATAAAATAATGAAGCGCCCATTGGCGCTTTTTTTTATGGCTATAGTTCTTCTATGGCCTTCGTTTATTTTAGCAAATGATGACAGGAAAAGGTCATTGGGAATTAGTTTTCATGCTGGTTATATTCTACCTCATTCCGATGAAATTAAAGCGCTGGCTAACAAGCCTGCTTGCGGAATTGCTTTGCAATATCAGATTTGGCATGGAGGAAAAGAAGATTATGAATTATTCGATTGTTTTTGGAATGCGGGTTTTGAGTATCGATATTTTAATTTTCTAAATCCTAAAATATTGGGATCGGCGCACGATTTTACATTATATCTTGAGCCCATATTATATCAACATTCAAATTTTATATTTACGAGCAGACTGGGCACCGGAATAAATTACCTTACCCGCATTTATGATCCTATTGATAATCCGACCAATAAGTTTTTTGGTTCACCCATAAGTTTTCCATTATTTATTGAAGGCAGCATGTATTATAAAGTTAGCGAGGCTTCTCTCATTAAAATATCATTGGCATATAATCATATTTCGAATGGCGGAATTAAGCAACCTAACAAGGGCATGAATTGGCCATCTATAGTATTGGGTTATACTTTTGCCAAGCATGGAATTCCAGCATTCCAAAGAGAAGAGCGAGACAATTTGCTGCTTAAAAAAAATAATTATCGTTTTAGTATGTATTATTTTAATAGTTTGAAAGTAATTGATAGTCCCAAAAAGTTATGTTATATATATGGTGTGGGATTACGCTATTACTATTCCCTTAGTTATAAATATCAATTGCATGCCACCACAGAAGTTTATATTGATTCATATATCAAAGAAAACTTGCTTCGCTGGGGCGATACTAGGGATTATAAGCGGGCAGGTGCGGGATTTGGTCATGCAATAAACTTTGGACGTTTATCTTTAACGCAAACGATGGCATATTATTATTATGCGCCTTATCCGGCCATGACCAGCTTCTATCATCGGCACGATTTGTTATTTAATCTGTATAAAGGAATTTCGGCCGGAGTTTTTTTAAAAGCACACAAGCATGTAGCCGATTTAATGGGGATTCAGATGGTGTATGGATGGTAATATTTAAGAGCATGCCCAAGGAACCTAGTTTATAGTTATTTGTGATATGCTTCTTTTTACAATCGTACAAATAGTAAGATTTTTCGTATTTAGTTGAATATTAATATATTGAGTTTTCTGTAGTTTTTTGGCCTAGAAAATAATTGAAATACTTTTACCTATTGAGTTTAGCTAATCTCTATTACTATAGAATAATTTAAGTATTAGTAAAGTTGAATTAAGGAAAAATTATGTATTTTTGGTCATGGTAGATTTTGTTTTTGTTAATCAAAACGACTAAGAGAGAATAGGTGTATTTGGCTTACATCTATTAATTATTTTTCATTAGACACATGAATTAAATTTGACAAAATTATTTATAACCCTTATTATGAGTTTAAAATGATCCAAGCTGGACAAATAATTAAAAATCTAATATCAACCGAACCAGTAACTGTGAATCAAATTCAACCGTTAGGGTCAATGGTTTCTATAAAGTTTACTGGTGTTAATACTAATCGTGCTAATACCAAAGTTATTTCAAAAGATGAATTTGAATCCTTAGAAATACTTACTCAAGAAGGAACTTTCAACTTTAAAGGTGATCCAATAAGATTTGGTTTATTTGCCGAAGCCGAGCGTATTAATTCCGCATATCAATTCGACCCTCTCTTTGCTGTAAATTGTAGTATCGTCGACCCGTTACCTCATCAAGTTGAAGCAGTTTATAAATTTCTTTTACCACTGCCTAAAATCCGTTTTCTTTTAGCTGATGATACTGGTGCTGGTAAAACAATTATGACAGGACTACTCATAAAAGAATTAATTATGAGAGGTCTTGCTGAAAGAATTTTAATCATTACTCCAGGTGGTTTAACAAAACAATGGCAAGAAGATGAAATGGCTATAAAATTCAATATTCCATTTACTTTGGTTAATAGAAGTTTATTTTCATCCGATCCAAATATTTTTCATACAGCTCATAAAATTGTTACCTCAATCGATTTTATTTCCCGTGAAGACGTATTAAATGTAGCGTCTAACTCTCACTGGGATTTAATTGTATTCGATGAATGTCACAAACTTTCTGCATACGATTATGGAACAAAACAGTATTTATCTTTACGGTATAAAGCTGCACAAGTTTTATCACAACAATGTGAGCACATTCTTTTACTTACTGCTACACCACACAGAGGTAGAACTGATACATTCAAAAAATTATTACAGTTATTAGACGAAGATATTTTTGCAACCGATGAAATTGCATCTACACGAATAAAAGAATTAGAGCATAACGGTATCAACAAATTTTTTATCCGTCGTTTAAAAGAGGATATGAAAGATTGGCAAGGTAAACCTCTATTTAAAGAGCGGTTTACAAAAACTGTTGCTTATCAACTTACCCCCGAGGAAAAAGATTTATATGATGCCGTTACTCGATATCTTTCTAAGAAAAAAGAAGAAGCATCGGAAACAAAAAACATTCATGTTTCATTGGCGCTAACTGTTATGCAGCGTCGCTTAGTTAGTTCTATATTTGCTATTAAAAATACCTTAGGTCGTCGTTATAGCGCTTTACAGGGCATTGTTGATGAAGTAAATAAAAATCCTAATCTTTGGAGTCAACGGCACAAACTAGAAGGTTTTGATGTCGATAATATTGAAGATTATGAAGAGCTAGAAGATGATGAAAGAGATGCTTTAGAAAATATTTTATCCGACCCTCGTAAATTTAAACTTTTTACTACTGCTAAAAGTTTACAGGAGATACAGCAGGAAGCTAATGAAGTTAAGAAACTGTTTGAGATGGCTCAAACTCTTTATAATCGAAAACAAGAAGAAAAAAAGTTTCAGGAATTACAAGAGTTGTTAAAATCGAATGGTGTTCTCGAAAACGGTGAAAAGTTGGTAATATTTACCGAGCACAAAGACACTTTAATTTATCTTGAAGAGCGACTTTCAAAAAGCGGTGGCTATAAAGTTGTAACTATTCACGGTGGTAAAAATGTTGATGATCGGAGAGATGCACAATGGGCTTTTGCTAAACCCGACACACAAATTCTTATTGCTACCGATGCCGCAGGTGAAGGCATAAACCTTCAATTTTGCCGTTTGCTTATCAACTGGGATATTCCTTGGAATCCTAATCGTCTAGAGCAACGAATGGGTAGAATACATCGTTATGGTCAAAAGAAAGATGTTTTGGTTTTTAATATGGTTGCGAGTAATACCAAAGAAGGGAAGGTATTAGAAAGATTATTAACTAAACTAGATATCATTCGCGAAGGAATGGGTGATGATAGAGTATATGATGTTATTCAAGATGTGCTTGAGGGTGTAAGCCTTGATGCAATAATCAATTCAGTATTTAATGGAAAAGAAACTGATTTAGATAAATTTTTAGCGCAAGATGATGAAGTTTTAAAATTAAAATTTACCGAAAAAATTAATGAGCAAAAAGATAAATTAGCGCACAGTGCAATTGATTATAAAGATGCACGAATACTCAAAGAAAATTCTGATGAAAAACGACTACAACCAATTTACATACGTTTGTTTTTCGAAAAAGCATTCCAAAATTTAGGTGGTGTGTTCACTGAGTTAAGACCCTCTATTTTTCGTATTGATAAAATGCCCGATCCTGTTATTGCCGAACTAAAAGACAATTACAAAATACATTTCGATACTATAAAATCAATTCAATTTTGTTTTGACAAACAAATTTTTCTCGACTATCAAAGCATTGGTGATTTAGGTAAAGTGCATTACATAAATCCTGGCAATCCTGTTTTCGATAGTTTGGTTAAAGTAGTGCGTAATCTGTATCGCGAAGACATGATTAAAGGCACAATACTTATTTCGCCTGATGATAAAGAAGATTATTTTGCTTTTTTTGTTAAAAGTCAAATTGTCGATAACAGAACAAGTAAAAAAGATGATAGCATTGCCGATGAAAAATTATTAATGGTATATCAAACCAATGATGGACTTTTTCAAATTACATCGCCTGCTAAGTTTATTGATTTGCATACACCTACCGAATTTACAAAACCTATTGAACCTCCTGCCGTTGTTAGCACAAATGAAGTTGTACAATGGAGTTTTGAGAAAATTACTTTGCAGCAATTCGAAGAAACAAAAGCACATGTTAAAAAAGATGCTGCTGATCGTAAAAAGTATTTAGAATCTGCCTTTACTCAAGTTATCATGGATTTGCAAGTGGCTATTCAGGAGCTTCAAAGCAAAGTATTAATGGGCGACACCAAGGTAAATGATAAAATTATTAAACAACAACAACGCATAAACGAACTTATTTTAAAAAAACAAAGTCGTTTAGAAAGTTTAGAACTAATGGCTCAATTAAATCCTAAAGCTCCCGAAGTGTTGGGTTGTGCGTATGTTGTTCCTCTTACTCAAGTTGAATATATTGGGCATTATGGTATGAGCAGAGATGATGAAGCCGAAGCCATTGCTATGCAAACCTCTATAAATTATGAAATAAATGCAGGTTGGAAACCTCAAGATGTGAGTGCCAATAATGAAGGCTATGATATACGTAGTATTAGTCCCGAAGAATTGAAAAGATATATTGAGGTAAAAGGAAGAAGTGCTGGTGATGGTAGTGTTATGGTGAGCGAAAACGAAATGAATCGTTTAGCTCAATTAGGCGATGCCGCTTGGTTGTATATTGTTATTAATTGCAAAAGTAATCCGCAATTGCACCGCATACAAAATCCAGCTAAAGCATTAAAATTTCAATTAAAAACAAAAGGAGTACAATACTTTTTACCTATGGATGAATGGAAACTAAAAACTGTAAACTCATAACTTAAAATGAATTTTAAAGATCTCATTATTGCCCTTTCAACAATTAACGATGAACTGCGTGAACAGAGCATACGTGCTGTTAATACTTCGCTTACTCTTCGCAACTGGTTCTTTGGTTTTTATATTGTTGAATTTGAGCAAAACGGTAATGACAGGGCTACTTATGGAAAAGCTTTATTGGCTAATATTGCTATTGAAATGAAAAATGCAGCTATTCCAAATTCCGATGAAAGAGAGCTGCGTAGGTACCGTCAGTTTTATTTGTCTTATCCAGCTGTTTCTAATATTATTGCCAACAATATTTCAATTCGGGGTTTGTTAACCCCCGTTTTGCTTCAATCTATTAATCCGATTAATAACACCTCAATTCGGGAGTTGGTAACCCCCGAATTAAATATACCCGATACCCATTATTTTAATCTCTTCAACCGAATTTCATATACCCATTTTGTCGAACTTATTCGTGTTAATGAACCTCTAAAACGATTATTCTACGAGTTAGAATGTATAAAAGGTACGTGGAGCGTTAAAGAACTTAAAAGACAAATGGGTTCTTTACTATACGAACGTACCGGATTGTCCGATAACAAAGAAAAACTATTGGCATTGGTGCAATCACAAATCAACAATAATAATTTTACCGACATCATTCGCGACCCCTATATTTTCGAGTTTCTGGGCTTAAAACAGCAAGAAGTATTACCCGAAAAAGAGTTGGAACAAGCATTACTCGACCACCTATTAAAGTTTTTACTTGAATTAGGTAAAGGTTTTTGCTTTGAAGCCCGTCAAAAACGTATCATAATCGACAATGAACACCATTTTATCGATATGGTTTTTTATCATCGCTTGTTACATTGCAATGTTTTAATTGATATTAAAACGGAACGTTTTAACCATGCCCATGCTGGGCAATTAAATATGTATTTGGAGTATTATAAAAAATACGAAATGGCAATTGGTGATAATCCTCCCGTAGGCATTTTACTTTGCACCGATAAAGATCAGGAGCATGTTGAATTTGCCACAGCTGGTATCGACGATAAAGTATTTGTAGCTCAATATTTAGTAGCATTACCAAATAAAAAAGAATTGGAGCAATTTATTAAAAAAGAATTGAATGATAATTTCCATCAAAAAGACAGCTTAAAATAATGCAACCAAAAAAACTAATAGAAGTAGCAATACCAATTAAAGAAATTTCTGCCGAAAGCGTTCGCGACAAATCCATTCGCCACGGGCATATATCAACTTTACATCTTTGGTGGGCTCGCAGACCTTTGCCCGTTTGTCGTGCTATTGTTTTTGCTAGTCTTGTACCCGACCCGTTAGATGCCAATTGTCCTCAATCTTTTAAAGATGCTATTGAAATTTTATTAGGCTCTAAAAACAAGCCGTTAAGCGATCTTGGCGACCCTTACAAAACCTACGACGATATTCCGTGGACTGCTATTTTCGACCCAATGGACGATAACCTACGCAACCGTTTACAAATGTTCATTGGCAAGTTTACGCCCGAAATGCAACAACATTTATTACACAACAGCACTAAGCCACAAGCTGGTAATATGCTTACAAGCACCAGTCTTATTAAATGGGATAATAAAAACAACGAAGTAATAATAAACAAAGCACGTAAACTAATTTTTGTTAGTCATCAGGCAACGGTAGCTGGTTCAATAAAAACAGCAACCGAATTATTAACTGAGTTCGATGAATTATACGCTGCTATTAAAACAGCCGAACAGGCTCTATACAGCCTATCCAACCGCCACCTCGAAACTGCAAACTGCAAACTGTTAACAGATAACTTAAATGTTGCCATCGAAAACTTTTTAAATAAAATGCCTCGGGTATTCGACCCATTTGCAGGTGGTGGTGCTATTCCATTAGAGGCTGCTCGTTTGGGTTGCCGCAGCTTTGGTAACGACATTAACCCTGTGGCTCATATTATTCAAAAAGGAAGCCTCGAGTTTCCTCAAAAATATGGCAAACCTATACAATATTCTGTTGATGAATTTATAAAAATATACGGCAAAGAAGAACTCGAAAAAATACCTGCCGAAAATAAAGTGTTTACTGGAAATTCAAATTGGACAGCCATTAACATTCCCAACCGTCTCTCTTTCGATGTTGAATACTATGCTAAAAAATTACTAGCCGAAACTGAAAAAGAAATCGGTTATTTATATCCTGCCGATGATAAAGGCAATAAACCAATTGCCTACTATTGGGCAAGAGTAGGCATTTGCAGTAATCCAAGTTGTAACGCCGAGGTTCCTTTGCTTAAAGGGTTTTATTTAGTTAATACTCCAACAAAACAAATTCATTTAAAGCCTATTATTAAAAATACTCAAATAACTTTTGAAATACAGCAAGGTAAAACAAGTGATGAAGGCTGGATGAATAAAAGTCTTATTTGTCCTTGTTGTGGTGCTACAACAGCTGTTAAAGAATTAAAACAACAAGCACAAAAAAGTAAATTATCTGAAAAACTAATTGCGATTATTGACGACTCAAAAGA
>JAIFLP010000098.1 GCA_020049015.1 Bacteroidota bacterium
AAATGGAAGCGCAATTTAATACACACACCAATAATTTATACATATCTATAGCAGGTATTGATAAAAGCGCTTTAAATAAAAAATGTTTAAGTAACGATGGTTTTATTTTAAAATACAACGCTTAAACATTTTCTGGTGAAAAGAAAAAATCACGCCGTACACAATGAAGCTGCTTGTGACTATCTTTTAAAATCCGGTGAATTTAATGATTGGGTTGTAACTACAGCTTTTTATTCTGCTATGCATTATTTGCAATATGAATTATTTCCTAAAACAATTAATGGTATCAAATATCTCGATTTTGAAACCTATTATGATAAAGAGGTTAAACATAAAAAAATAGGAATTAACAAACATGCAGCCATGAGTTTATTAGTTTCGGAACATCTTTTAAGTGCTGCACCTTTTTATAGGCAATTATTAGATAGCTGCTGGAATGCTCGTTATAAAGATTACCAAATTTCTTATATTATTGCCCAAAAGGCCCGGGAGAATTTAACTAATCTTAAAAGCTTTCTCAAAAAACCTTAAATCACCCCTTCCCAACCATCCTAACAAACTCATTCCCCATTAAGAATAACAAAAATGAGCATTCCATACATTCCCGCACCCACGCCGCCAAAAATGATTTCGCCAAGCATCATATTTATAATAGCTACCATACCCGATAATGGAGAAAGACTATCGTGCATTGCATTTACTGCTCCACAGGAAGCATCGGTTGTTACTACAGAAAATAATACACTGTTTGTAATACCAAAACGGGTTTCTTTACCTTCCATTAATGGTATGTGACCAAAAATAGGATTTGATGAATATTCTGCATATAACGAAATTCCTAGACCAGCTATAAATAAAATGAGCATTGCTGAAAAAATAGCCCAACCTTGCCTTGGTGAACCTACCATTTTACCAAACATAAAAGTTAATGCTCCAGGTATTAAGAATATAGCAAGTATTTGTAAAAAATTACTAAAAGGTGTTGGGTTTTCAAATGGATGAGCACTATTGGCATTAAAAAAACCTCCGCCATTGGTTCCTAACTGCTTAATTGCCTCTTGTGAAGCAACCGGTCCCATTGGTATTATTTGTTGTGTACCTTGTAATGTTTGAACGGTTTCGTAAGTCTTAAAGTTTTGAACCACTCCCTGTCCTACTAACACTATTGCAAATATAATAGAAAGAGGTAAAAGAACATACAAGGTTGACCGTGTAAGGTCAGTCCAGAAATTACCTATTTTATCAGTTGATTTGCGCGATATGCCTCTAATAAGAGCAAGGATAACAGTTATTCCTGTTGCAGCACTAGCAAAGTTTTGAACAGTAAGTGCTATCATTTGGGTAAAATAACTCATAGTTGTTTCGCCACAATACCCTTGCCAATTAGTGTTTGTAATAAAACTTGAAGAAGTATTGAATGCCGAATGCCATGAAATATTACCTAATTGTGCAGGATTTAAAGGCAAATAAGCCTGTATTATTTGAATTATAAATACAAAAATTAAACCCATTAAGTTAAACATAAGTAAACCATAAGTATACTTTTTCCAATTTGTTTCTTCATTTGGATCTACTCCAGTTGATTTATAAGTGAGCTTTTCTAGCCAACCAAAAACTGGTAGCATAAAATGCTTACTTCCGCTGAATACTTTATTCATGTAGCTGCCTAAAATAGGTGTTAAACCAATTAACAGACCTACAAATAAAATTAATTGTATAAAATCGAGTGTTGTCATGGTTTAGAATTTTTCAGGTTTAATAAGTGAATAGAAAAGATAAACAAGAATAAACAGAGCTATAATTGCCCCGATTACATAACCTAAAGAGTTGTTAATCTCAACAGGTGTGTTTGTTGTTAATAAGATTGTTGCATTCATATCAATTTATTTTTTATTGATACAAAGATGCAACGAAACTTATAAGTGTTTTATAAGAAAATTATTGTGGAGTATAAAGATTTTATAAAGATGAAACATAATTTCTCAAATAAGAAGGTGTTGTTTGTTCTCATAATAATTCAGCTTTTGAGTTTTTGTTTAAAATTGATTTGGTTCACTATTTAGTTCTCATTTTCGCTGAAATAATTCACTTGATATTGATTTATAAAAAATAAAAAAGCCTGCAAATCATACAATTTGCAGGCTTTTGTTTTGGGTTGATACCCATTTTGTCGGGGTACTCCGACTCGAACGGAGGACCCCCTGCTCCCAAAGCAGGTACGCTAGCCAACTGCGCCACACCCCGAAAATATTTTAAGAACTGGCGGAAAGAGGGGGATTCGAACCCCCGGTACCAGTTGCCCAGTACGACAGTTTAGCAAACTGTTGGTTTCAGCCACTCACCCATCTTTCCTTTTTTTGTAGAATCGATTCATCTCCCCTACAAAAGAGGCACAAAAGTATACATTTTTATACCAAATACAAATATTTTGGAATAAAAAAAATAAATTTATTTATCCATCAATGGTTACAGTCAATCCCCTTTGGTACAACTCACTTTTATATGGTTCCAGAAATTCATACGTTCCCTTTTTAACATCGCATTTGCCTTTAAAATGGGCAAAAAAAGCGCACTGCTCTGCCTGTTCAGGTAAATGTCCGCAAACATCTACCAATGATTCAATCACATGATCAAAGGTATTCACTTCATCATTATGTAATACCAAGAACCTTGCCTCACTATGACCTGTTTCTGCAAATTGTTGCTTTTCTGGCTGAATCGGTTTTACTGATACCATAATTTGATATTATTTTATAAGCCAAATATAATAAAAAATATTCTGAAAAAAAATGATGCGTTATTCTACTTGTTTAGCCCTATTTACAGGAACTTTAGCCCCATTATACCAAGAAACCAAAAAGGCATCTTTGTATCCATAGTCGTGGACTTGTCTCATAGCCTTTTCAGCCAAATTATATTGATTAAAAAATCCTACATAATACTTAACAACTACCTTATCCTGAAGAGTTTCTCCTGTTATTGGTTTCATTCCCTTAAACTGATCGTACGCAATGGGTTTGCTAAATGCGCCTAATTGAATTTTATATACAACTCCTGATGGCATAGGCATATCAATCGGAATGAGATTTTTTGAATTATAGGGTGTTTGAGATAATAATTCAAATAGAAATGCCGGCTCATCGAAAATAGAATTTGCATTTTTGTTTCCTTTTTTTACTGCGGCATCCTGAATCATAATTTCTTCCTTTACTTTAACTGGCTTGCTTTGAGAAGGTTCCAATTCCCTGGCCTTAGCATAAAATGAATCGGCTTGTTTTTGAAATGCTGCAGACTGCTTCTCCATTTTATATATTTCAGCTTGAATTTTATTTTTCTTCTTTTTAGGTTTATTTTTCTTTGAATCGAATCACTTTTAACCTGTAGTGTAAGCGCCTGATTAATATAATAGTAATAATCCGCCTCTTTGCTTTTTGATTGTATTGGTGAATCTTGATTCAAAGGATTTACCACCAAGGTTTTATCTTCTTTTTCGGTTGATTTAACGTCAGGCTGCGTTTTATTTATAATACTATCTGTTTTTACAAGCTGCTTGATGGGATTCGCTTTCTCTGCGAAGGCCACATTATCAGTATTTACAGCCATAGTCTGAATTTTCAACCATTCACTTCTTGCCACCCCTGCTTGTTTTGTCCAGGTAGCGGGCGCATATAACTGGTAAAAATGCTTGTGTTCAGATGGACCCTCTCGGTTGGATAGCATTAAAATCCATTTACCCGCATCATCTTTAACATATAAGTAATCATCATATACTGTATTTATGGGAAAAGGTAACAATTCTGGGTTTGACCACTCTTTTTTAACCTGATTAAAAACCGATTTATAAATATCGTAAGCTCCCAGTCCAAGTCTATCTCCTCGTGAAGAAAAATAAAGGGTATTGGTTTTTGAATCAAAAAATGGAAAATCCTCATCTCCAGAAGTATTTACAGGAGAACCAATGTTTTCAGGGTTTCCGTTGTTCAATTCTGTTTTTTTGATTCTAAAGATATCTTTTCCCTTGTTTTTTGAATTACCAAAGCCTGAAAAATAGAGGTATTCATTATTAGGGGCATCGCAGTAATAAAAACGTTCGCCAGACGATATATCCAATGCGCTCATTAGATTCCGGGGTTTTACAGAGATTGAAAAACCATTGGCAGCATACAACAATGCGATACTATCATTACTTTTAAATAGTATTTTTTGAGTAACTTTAGGTTTATATACTTCGGCCATAAAACCAGGCGCAAACTCAAGCATTTTAATCTCTTTATTGATGCTAATATCTCTATGACTTGATTTAGCCCCTTCCAGTTTAAACATTTGATAATTTTTTAAAGCGGCATCAAACTGATATAATCGATGGTGGGCCAAGCCAATATAATAATAAATATCAACGGGTACATCATAGCCCTCGCAAAAACTCAGATAATCCAATGCAGTGTTTAAGTCAGCGCCTGTCTCAATCATGCAAACGCCATAATAATAATGTTGTAAAGCATCTTTAGGGAAACGAGTCAATAATTCTTTAAGATAGGGTATTGCATTTTCAAACTGTTTCTGATCGATCAACTCCTTTGCTTTTTTTGATAAAACCAATGAAGATAAATCAGCAGGAACTTGAGCCTTAGCTAAATAAGGCGAGAATGAAAGAATAATTAACGTAATACTACGAAATAACAACATCCCTAATCTCCTTAAAAACCATCCCATTGAACTAATATTCCTCAATACTGTTTTATATTATATATATTTATGCCAACAAAAATCTGGCCGTAAAAATAATAAACATAAATAAATATCTACATGAAAATGATTAAAATAGGAACAAAAGCACCTGGATTTGCAATAAAAAATGAAAAAGGCAATGAAATAAAACTTTCTGATTACCTGGGAAAGCGAATTGTACTATACTTTTACCCAAAGGACAATACACCAGGCTGTACAGCAGAAGCCTGTAGTTTAAGGGACAGTTATTCCGCACTTAAGAAAAAAGGGATTGAAGTAATCGGAGTATCAGCTGATAGTGAAAAATCGCATCAGAATTTCATTGAAAAATACGAATTGCCCTTTACGCTTTTATCGGACGCAGAAAAAGATGTTTTGATGAAATATGAAGCATGGGG
Organism: Bacteroidota bacterium; assembly: GCA_020049015.1. Classification (GTDB taxonomy): domain Bacteria; phylum Bacteroidota; class Bacteroidia; order Bacteroidales; family DTGW01; genus JAIFLP01. The sequence continues at coordinate 5,127 of JAIFLP010000098.1, forward strand.
TGAAAAGAAGATGTATGGAAAAACGTATGAAGGCATTATCAGAAAAACGATAATAATCTCTCCGGAAGGCATAATTGAGCATATAATAGAAAAAGTTGACACTAAAAATCATGCTCAACAAATTTTAGATTTATTAGCAAGCTGATTAAAAAATTGAGCCAGCAAGCAGTTCGCCAACCAAATATGCACTGCCTCCTATAAAAATGACATCAGATGGATCTGCATTTTTCCTCGCATGCGAAATAGCATCTTTAGCTTCAGGGAAAACGCTGCCCTCTAGTTGAAAATGTTTGGCAAGTTGATACAATGTATTTGGATTCATAGCTCTGATGCTTTGTGCAGCGGTAAAATAATATATTGCTTGTTTAGGCATCATACTTAGAATTGAATTAACATCTTTGTCTTTGGCAAAACCTAAAACAATATGAAGCCGACTAAAATTCATACTTAGTAGTTGTTTCAAATTTTCCCGCATTCCTTGTTCATTATGACCTATATCGCATATAACCACTGGATTTTTCGATAATAGTTGCCAGCGTCCTTTTAATCCGGTAAGAGGACACACCTTCATAAGTGCTTCAGAAATGTTATGATTATTAACGTTGTTAATATTTTGGCATTGTTGTAATGTAGTAAGAACCGTTAAAATATTTTTTAATTGATACGACCCCAATAAATCCAATCTATACAGAAATTTTTGCGAATTAACAATGTTCTCCAATTGTATTTCCTGATACAAATCAAAAACCTTACAATTTAGTATTCTAAAATGGTTAGGGGCATAAAAACAATGTGAATTTTTCTCGCCTGCAATTTTTTCAATTACAGAAAGAGAATTCTTGTCCATTTCCCCAACAACAACAGGCTTATTGGGCTTGATAATACCCGCTTTTTCAAAAGCAATTTGCTCCAGGGTATTGCCCAGCAAATCGGTATGATCTAAACCAATAGAAGTAATAACCGATATTTCGGGGATTACAACATTGCTTGCATCCAATCTGCCACCTAAACCAGTTTCAATTACAGCCCATTCCACACCGCAAGCTTGAAAATATAAAAAAGCCATGGCAACAGAAATTTCAAAAAAAGAAGGTTTAAGTTCTAGAAGAAAGCTTTTGTGAACCGTAATAAAATTGCTAATAAAATCCTCTGACGCGGGCACTCCATTTACTCTTATTCGCTCAGTAAAGCTTACAAGATGCGGGGAAGTAAATAGTGCTGTTTTATATCCTGAAATTTGCAATATTGCAGCCAGTGAGTGAGAAACGGAACCCTTTCCATTGGTGCCAGCAACATGAATAATTTTAAATCCCTTATGTGGATTATCCAAATGCTGCATCAACAATTGAATATTCCTTAAGCCTGGTTTATATGCATCTTTACCCGATATATGAAAAACGGGAAAAGCTTCGAATAAGAAAGAAACAGCTTCTGGATAAGTCATAATAAATTAAATATCAATTAACACACCTAAGTGCCTATGAATAAAGAGCGTTGGAATATTTCCAAAAATAATACTGAAAATACTACCAAATTGCAGCAAAATTACTATTTTTATTCGATAATATTTAATTGACGATATGGCCAAAAACAACAAGATTTTCGTATTAGATACTAACGTTATTTTACATGATTTTCAATGCCTTACGCATTTTCAAGACAATGATGTGGTGATCCCCATTGTTGTTTTAGAGGAATTAGATAGGATGAAAAAGGGTAATGACATTATTAATTACCATGCAAGGGAGTTTACAAGAGAATTAGATAAGCTATCAGGAGAAAAACTTTTTTCTGGAGGTGTTACACTGGGCAGAAACCGAGGCAAGTTATTCATAGAAACCGGGAAACCATTTTCAAAAGCCTTACAGGAATCGTTTATTGAGCAGACCCCTGATCACAGAATACTTGCCATAGCAGATTATGTTAAGAATAAAAATACAGGAAAAGCAGTCATCCTAATATCAAAAGACATCAATTTAAGATTAAAAGCCAAATCTTTAGGCATTGATGCAGAAGATTATAAAACGGATAAAGTTGTAGATATATCGCCACTGCACAGGAGTGCCGATATGTATGAAGGAATAAAAGATGATATGATAGCCAGTTTGTATGAAAACGGCAATTCAGGGCTAAGTATAAAAGACTTGAAAATTAAGAAAGAACCTGTAGGTCATCGATATTTTATTCTTAAGGGTGAAAATGCATCTGCATTAGCTCATTATGATCCCAATAATAAAATATTCAAACGGGTGGAGAAACAGCGATGCTATGGAATAGAACCCCGCAATGCAGAGCAGGCATTTTCTATGGATGCATTGATGCGACCAGAAATTCAACTTATTGCCTTAACCGGCAAGGCCGGTACAGGGAAAACTTTATTGGCATTAGCTGCTGCATTGGCGCAGGAATCATCATTTAATCAAATATTTTTAGCTAGGCCTATTGTGCCTTTAGCGAATAAAGATATTGGATTTTTGCCAGGCAATGTAAATGAAAAAATTGGTCCCTATATGATGCCATTGTTTGATAATTTATCGGTTATCAAGCACCGCTTCAAATCAACGAGTAAAGAATATACCAATATTGAAGATATGGTTAAATCTGATAAACTTTTGATTACACCTTTAGCTTTCATAAGAGGCAGGAGTTTATCGAATGTATTTTTCATTGTAGATGAAGCACAGAATTTAACCCCGCATGAAATTAAAACGATTATAACACGCGCAGGCGAAGGCACCAAAATGGTTTTTACCGGTGATATACAACAAATCGACTCGCCATACTTGGATAGCTCGTCTAATGGTCTCAGTTATTTAACAGACAAAATGAAAGGACAATCAATATTTACTCATGTAAACTTAGTAAAAGGTGAACGGAGCCACTTAGCAGAATTGGCGAGCAATCTATTATAAACTGAAATTATGAAAACATTACACTTATTGCGACATGGAAAATCTTCATGGGATTATATATCGGTGCACGACTTAGACAGACCGCT
>JAIFLP010000071.1 GCA_020049015.1 Bacteroidota bacterium
CGCAAACAATTACGGCATCAGCTTTTACAGCATCACATGTTCTAAGAATAGCACCTAAGTTCCCTGGCTTTTCAATCGATTCCAACACCACAACTAAAGCATCTTTAGGTAATTGAAGATTTCGCAAACTTAGTTTTTTTGCGCGCATAATCGCTACCATGCCATCAATTCCTTCGCGATATGATAGCTTTTCATACACCTCTTTTGATACATGAAAATATTTTGTATTCGATAATCCATTGAGTATACCTATCGCTTCTCTTGAAAGGATTTCATTATAAACAAAAAAAGATTCGGCCTCATACCCTGCCTTTAATGCCAGCGCAATTTCTCTGGCTCCTTCCACTACAAATAATCCTTGCTCCCTTCGCTCCTTCGACTTCTCCTGAAGTTGTAGTAAATTTTTAATTTTAAGATTATGCGGACTGCTGATAATATCTGACATAGTTTTTTTCTTGTTATTGCAAAGTTAAAAATTAAATGCATTATTGATTACCTTTGTTGGCATGGATTCAAAAAAAATAGAATTACTGGCTCCGGCAAAGAATGCTGAATTTGGCATAGAAGCTATTAATGTTGGAGCAGACGCTGTTTATATTGCGGCCGAAAAGTTTGGTGCAAGGCGTCAAGCTTCAAATCCATTTTCTGAAATTATAAAACTAATAGATTATGCACATTTATATCAAGCCAAAGTATACCTTACGCTTAATACCATTTTATATGAAAACGAATTAGTTGATGCCGAAAAGTTAATCCATAATGCATGGAACGAAGGCATTGATGGTATTATATTCCAAGACATGTCATTATTCCAAATGAATCTACCTCCGGTGAAACTTATTGCCAGTACTCAAACCCATAATATTCATCTTGATAAAATAAAATTCTTTGAACAACAGGGGGTTCAAAGAATTATATTGGGCCGAGAACTGAGTCTGGATCAAATAAAACACATCAGAGACAATAGTCAGATTGAACTAGAATGTTTTGTTCATGGCTCTTTATGCGTTTCGTATAGCGGCCAATGTTATATCAGTCAACATTTATTTAATCGCAGTGGCAACAGAGGAGAATGCGCACAAGCATGCCGCATGAAATACAGTTTAGTTGATAATAAAAATAATGTTATCATTAAAGACAAATACTTATTATCACTAAAAGATTTGAATCTTTCGCAACAACTATCAGGAATGATTAACGCTGGGGTTGATTCATTTAAAATAGAAGGTAGATTAAAAGATATTTATTATCTTAAAAACATTACCGCTTTTTATAGAGAAAAAATTGATGCGCTCCTTAATAATAATATTAGTAGAAGCTCAAGCGGTTTTCATACTATTGGATTCAAGCCTCAACCTGAAAGAACCTTCCACCGGCCTTATACCGAATTAAATATTTCTGGAACATTAAAAAATGTTGCATCTTTCGACAGTCCAAAATCATTGGGTCGAAAAATTGGAGTTGTTTCACATACTGAAGATCAAAGAATATTTTTCGATCATACCGTTCAGTTAAAAAATGGAGATGGTCTTTGTTTTTTAAATGAAAATGGAGATTTAGAAGGCTTTTTGGTAAATCAATGCGAAAACAATTGGATCCTTTCGCATAAAACCACAAAGGTAAAAAAGGGCAGTATTATATATATTAACCAGGATACAGAATTTGAAAAATCCATACAAACAGCAAAAAGCAAAAGATTAATATCTGTTAATGTGCATATAAGTTTTAGCAATAATTCAATCATTTGTAACATCAATGACGAAGATGGAATTAGCTCATCTATCCATGCAAATTGCAATTCAGAAGCATCAAATAGTGAAGAAAAAATGAAGCAGCTTTTCACAACTAATTTTTCTAAAACTGGAGATACTCCTTTTCACATTAAAGAATTAACTGTAAGTGATGAAAATATACCCTTTCTTAAAATATCTCAAATTAATCAAATAAGACGCGATGCATTGCAACAACATATAGAAAAAAGAAAAGCTGCGTACAAAAGAGAAATATTCCATAGAAATAAAAATAATCAAATATCAATACTAGATAATAACAATTATAAACTTAATATTTCTAATAGCCAAGCCAAAGAATTTTACATACAACATGGCGTTGATAATCCGAGTGACGCAATAGAAATGAAGGGACAGCAAGGAGTAATTGATTTAATGACTTGCAAGTATTGTATATTAGAAGAGATAGGACAATGCCTTCAGAAACAAAAAAATAATTTCTCATTACCTCTTCAACTTATAGGAGGTACAAGTAAATTTAAATTGTTGTTTGATTGCAAAAAATGTGAAATGAAAATTCAAAATATATTATGAGCATTAACGTATCAAGTTATTGGAAGGATTACGAATTAATCGATGCGGGAAATTATGAGAAGCTAGAAAGATTTGGAAAATACATTATACGCAGACCGGAACCGCAAGCGATTTGGGACAGGTATTTAAGTGAGCAAGAATGGGAAAACCTGACGAATGCATGGTTCAGAAAAAAAGGAATCAGCATTCAAAGTGAAGATAATGAGCGGGGCGAATGGATCCGAAAGAAAGAGATGCCGGAACAATGGCAAGTTAGCTATCAAAGCAATCACTTTTCATCTGTATTTCGTTTGGGTTTAACATCATTCAAGCATTTAGGATTATTTCCGGAGCAGGCTGATAATTGGGAGTATATATATAAAGCTACAAAAAAACGCAACAATGAACCCAAAGTACTAAACCTATTCGCCTATACCGGAGGAGCTAGTTTGGCAGCCAGAGCCGCAGGAGCACAGGTTACTCACGTTGATTCGGTAAAACAGGTTGTGAATTGGAGCAGGGAAAACATGGAACTATCTGGTATGGATAACATACGTTGGATAGTTGAAGATGCTGTAAAATATGTGAACAGAGAGATAAAGAGGGGCAAAATATATGATGGGATATTATTAGATCCTCCGGCATATGGTAGAGGTCCCGATGGTGAGAAATGGATACTGGAAAAAGAACTCAATGGTTTATTAAAACAGCTGAACCTCATTTTATCGGATACGGGATTTTTGATACTAAATTTATATTCTATGGGATTTTCGAGCCTTATTGGGGAGAATTTGATAGAAAGCAGTTTTAATGTAAAAGATTTTGAAACAGGCGAATGTTTTATGACTGGAGCTGGAGGTAGAAAATTACCATTAGGATTGTTTATAAGATTTGATAAAATGAAGACCTAGTGTTCAGGAAAAAATCAAAAATAATATAATTTTGTTGTATGCAAGAAAAGTATCAAAAATACCTCAAAAGTAAATATATCATTACCATACTGGTATTTATATTTTGGTTGTTGTTCTTTGACAATTACAATTTATTAGATCGGATTCAATCAATTAGAGCCAATAGGAATTTAATAAAAGAAAAAGAATATTATATCAATAAAATTGGTGAAGACAAAGAAAAACTAAAAGAATTGCGAACCAGCAAAGAGAATTTAGAAAAATTTGCCCGTGAGCAATACTTAATGAAAAAAGATAATGAAGATATATTTATAGTTGAAGAATAAATTAAATAAAAAAGGGCGCCGTGGCGCCCTTTTTTATTTCACAATAATCTTAAAGTTATCAGTAAAAGTATCTGTTCGGTAAGTACAAACATAAAAACCCGGCGAAAGTGATGAGATATCAAAACTTTTTTGATAGGTACCCGGCTCAGCACTTGCTATATTTTCTAAAACAAATTGTTTGCCTGCAAAATCGGTAGCATAAATCAATACCTGACCTTTAGAAAGAGTTGTATACTGAACATTCAATACATCGGTTGCAGGAACCGGCGATGCGGTTATGGTATTCTGCTTTCCTCTGAAAGTCTGATCATGTACATCAATCAATTTTAACTGCATTTCTGCATTATCTGGCAGTGATTTTCTGTTATCAGAACTATCAACTACTAACATTTTGAAAGCATAAGTATTACCCATCTGTCCTTTGAAAAGTGAGTCAGCAACATTTACTTCATCCAGCCATAGTTTAAATGGATTTCCGTTTTCTGAAACATAAATGGAATACAATTTTGCTCCGGAATGATCATCAAGACCTGTCCAATACACTCTTACAGTTGAATCAGTAATTTGCGTTAATTCCGTAATAGTTCCCTGTGGATTGGTATCATCAATGGTATTCACAAATTCATTGGTTACAATGGGAGCATTCACATCAAATATTATAGTAGCCTTATTTTTAAGCTCTGTGCCGGTTTGTATGTTTTCTTTAGCTCTTATATAAAACGATACATAACCCTCTCCTTCTGGCGAAGATACGTTGGGAGGAAGAAAGCCCATATCGGGATCTTCAGATAGATCCATAGTAGTAGGATCGAGAGTCATAAACCTCCAATAAGCAACACCCGTTATTGTATCCAGACGAGCATAAAGGCGAAGAATATATCCTTTCTTTTCCTTGCTATCAATATCTAATGAAAACTCATTCAAACCTTTTGGTAATACAATAGTAGTATCTCCATAAGAAAAAGCTTCCAGTTCAAAACTTTTTAGATCGTATACATTTCTATCTAATGTGTCATAAACAAATACTTCCTGAGCGGGAGCCGAAGCGGTTGATTTATTCTCAAAATATATTTTATACAACAATGAACCTCTCGAACTGATATAGCGCTTAGATGTATAACCTTTAGGCCCAACCATTTCGTTAGGATCAAAAGAGGTAACTCCTTTAGAATTTTTTTCTTTTTCCAAGCGTTCTTTAAACTTTTTATAACATTCGTCATTAGCCGATTTGGCATCCCAAATATCATAAGCCAATCCTAAAACTTTTGTAACCGGAAATTCATCATATGCACATTTAAGCAGATTAGATCCCCAATTCCAGCCAAGATTATATAATGAACTACCCCAAGAACCACCCTGTGAAACACTGTAAACCTCTTCACCGGTAGTCCAAATAGCATCGGCAGCATTACTCAAACAACCTGCACCGGGTATGAGTCCAATCATTCCATTGGCAAAAGCTTTTCCCGCAACATAAGCAATACAAGCATTTAACTCGGTTTTTGCATCCATCATGGTTGACTTAAATGGATTATAACCGAATTCATCCATATCGAGATACGAATCATTTACCCATGCCCGCACGTTAATATCAGAACCTGCTTTAATTTTAATATTAATGCTATTTGATGAACTAGCTCCAATATAAGGCAAATAGATACCATAAAGGCGATACCTTCCCAGACCTTTAAAATCTTCACGAATAATATATAAAGGAGTGGTATCAAGTATAGAAGCGAGAGATGAATCGGGATACTGAAAAGTTGTTTCATGAAAAAGAACTTCCACATCTGAACGGTCATTAACGGCTATCCATAAAGGTATAGACCGTGCATCGGTATTACCCGAGTTACCATAATTAATAGTATAGGTAGTATAACGATTTAACAAAAAACGATCACGACCCGCAAGCTCTACCCATACTTTAGGCCCAGTGCCTTGTTCAAATGTAATTGCAGAATCTAAGCGCATTTCAGATTCACCGGCTGTTTCAATCACTGCACTCCAATAGCCGATTTCTTCATCCACCAATTTGAAAATTGTAGATATAACGCCGGGTTGAGGAAATCTCATGCTATCTCCAATAATATCGTCAAAACTTTGGCGTTTTAATTTTAAAACAGAAGTAGGCTTTAGTCCACCCGCATAGGCTTTTATGGTAACAAAACCGCGGTTTCCTGCCTTATCCGGAAAAGTTTTTTGAATACCTCTAAGCTCTAAGCTAGCATAAGCAGTATCTTTACCATTAGCGTTACTTGCTATCAATTGAATATGGTACAAGCCGGGTAAAGTATATTGATGTGTTGGCAATTTTTCAGTAGATTTCTTTCCATCGCCAAAATCCCAAGCATAAGAAGCTGCAACGAGTGAGCGATTTTCAAAAACAAATTGTCGTGATTCAATTCCAGGATAAGGATAAAATGAAGCTTCTGGCTTCATTATTTTTTCATAAACGGCAGTCCATAAACCCGATGTATCTTTGAATTGAAAATACACTTTAAGAACATTATCAGAAACGTTCAAATAAGTTTCTAAATTTTGTGGACTAACAGGTTTTGAAAATAATTCTTCCTTTACGCCATCTTCGGAAACATCAGTCCAATAGCGGTATGCGGTTATAGCATCCAATAATGTAGATCCATTTGATTTTTTAACAAACCAAAAATTTTCTGGAACTGACCAATTACCAAAATCATCGCCATACCTAATAGTTAAGAGGTTCATTCCATTATTTAAAATGCCAGCAGGCAATGCGGCATTGATAATTGCCGATTCCTGAGAACCAATACTAACAGTTTTAATTTGAGTATAAGCATCGTTAAACCAATATTGGTATTTACTGATATTCCCTTTTCTGATAAAAAAGGAATTATGCACTACAGACCAATTGCCTGCTTCATCGAGAAAGCGAATATTTAATATATGCATTCCACTAGTAATACTAACAAGTGGTAACACAACATTCAAATTCAAATCATTAACAGCCGAGATACTAACTTTATTGGCCTTTGAATAATCATAATCAAACCAGTATTCGTATGCGGCAATATTTCTTAATTTTTGAAATGCTGCAGCCAGTGGAACACTGTAGTGAGAACTATCATCCTTAAATCGGATGTAAAGAGTGTGCAGTCCACCTGGCAAAGAGGTAGCTGCGATATCTGTAGTTATAACAAGATCTTGTGATGGAACTGGTACATTAACCGAAGTTCGTTCATCATTTGAATTGTTAAACCAATATTCATACGCATTGATTTTATTTTGGCCTATAGCTGAAATAAAAGCAAGCAAGAATATTCCGCTAGAAATAATAATTCTATATAACATAATTTGAGGTTATATAAAAATTAATATTGTTGGGCTTTCACTGTAAACTTAATTTTCAAATTTCCGCTGGGATCAGTTGAAGGATTAATTTCAGCCGTTTTAATATAAGGAACATAAGGCATACCACCGTCTTTAAATGGGATATTGGTTCCATAAATACCTACTTCTTTCCCATCTGTTCCACTAATGATACTCTTGGCATAATTGGTTAATTGAAAATTATTCTTATATGAAAAGGAATAATCTGGCACATTAACAAAAACAGAATCTTTTCGTACTCCCACATTACCATTCACAACTACAGCACCAGGCAATTCATATGTTTTTGTGCTGTCATATAAATTATTTATAAAGGTAAAATTAGATGATGCATATCCACCTGTAATTCCATTGTTTGTCATGATAATATTATTTTCAAATATGCAATTTTTAGAATAACTAACATAAAAGGCTGTTCCTAAAAAAAGATTATTTTTGAAAGTAGTATTAAATATACTAGTAGCCGTAGTGGTTCCAGTAATAATGATATTTTTCGTAATTAAAATATTTGAAGCCGTTCCTTCATACATATTATAAAATGGAGCCCTAATGATGTTTTCTGTAATTAAAAAATTATTTCCGTTTTGAGGCTGTCCACTATTATGAGTAAAATTCAATGAACTGAAATTACACCGAGAAATGCTAATATTATTGACAATTCTGTTTGAATCAGCCGTTCCAAACTGCATGTTTCCGGTTAAATAAAAACCAGTAACCGAAGCCCCATCGCAACCTGTTAAAAAATAAATACTACCACTTAAAAAAGTAATACCAGTACCCGCACTAGAATCGGGATGATAACCGGCACCAATGATTTGTAGTTTTTTTCTAATTAGTAAATTACCAATATTATAGCTTCCACCTGGAATGTAAACGAAATCACCTGGATCGGCACCCAATAAAGCACTATCAATCTTACTAAAAAACTTAGAAGAAGTACCATCGGGTTTAGTAACTACAATATTCTTTTGAGAAAAAACAAAGCCCATTACCCCCAAGGCTAAGAAAAACAACATACACTTTTTCATAATAATTTGATTTTGTGACAATAAATAATAATTGACACAAAAATAAGCTAAAAACAAAAAATCACAACAACAAAGCATTAAAATACTTTCTTGTTGTGATTTTTACACAAAAAGCAGAATATTACTCTACTTTTAACACATCTTTAAATACTTTTTTAAAAGTATCTTTAGGTAAAGCGCCAGCAGCCATTTGAGGTTGTCCGTCTAAAGGGATAAATAACATTGAAGGGATACTTTGAATACCAAATACACTTGATAATTCTCTTTGATCTTCGGTATCAACCTTATAAATGTCAATCTTGCCATCATATTCCTTCGCTAATTCTTCAAGAATTGGAGCAACCATCTTACAAGGTCCACACCAGTCGGCATAAAAATCGACCATGGCAGGTCGGGTACCTTCAAACTTCCACTCTTTGTTGGCTTCATAGTTAAATACCTTCTCTTTGAAAGTATCACTTGTTAAATGAGTTACCATAATAATAAATTTTAATGTTAATGATTTAAGAACGTTCCCTATTGTATACAAATTTGATACAATTGCACATATTTAACTAATTCCTGCCAAAAATGTTCAATTATTTGTAATTTTGGCAGCTTTATAAATAACATGATTGATAAATTACAACATAAAGTCTTTAAAGTAATCTCGAAGGTGGCATCAGAAAAAAACCAATCTGTGTATGTTATTGGTGGATTTGTACGAGATGCATATCTTAACATTGAATCAAAAGATATTGATATTGTTGTATTGGGCAGTGGAACAGCTTTAGCCAGAGAAGTTGCCGATGCATTAAAAGTAAAAACAGTAGCCATTTATGAAAATTATGGCACTGCCATGCTAAAATATGGTGACACTGAAGTTGAATTTGTAGGCGCCAGAAAAGAATCGTACCGTACCAATTCTCGCAATCCAATTGTTGAAGATGGTAGTTTGGAAGATGATCAACTGCGTCGCGATTTTACCATCAATGCATTGGCATTAAGTCTGAATCCTGAAGATTACGGCAGTTTGGTTGATCCTTTTGAAGGAATGCATGATTTAGAAAACCAAACCATACGTACGCCAACTAATCCCGATATCACTTTTTCTGATGACCCGCTGCGAATGCTCAGAGCCATAAGATTTGCTACCCGATTGAATTTTGATATTGCTCAGGAAACTTTTGATGCCATTACCCGCAATGCCAGTAGGATTGAAATAATATCAAAAGAGCGCATTATAGATGAGTTGAATAAAATGATATTGACCCGCAAGCCATCTACTGCCTTTGTATTACTAGATCGTTCGGGATTATTACCCTACATCCTTCCTGAATTTTCATATCTAAAAGGAACCGAAACAAAAGAAGGTAAATCGCATAAAGATAATTTTTATCATAGCATAGAAGTGTTGGATAATGTTGCAAAAAAGTCCGACAATCTTTTTCTGCGATGGGCCGCAATTTTACATGATATTGGAAAACCCGCATCAAAAAGATACCATCCTGTTTCTGGATATACATTTCATGGTCACGAAGTTATTGGCCATAGAATGACACAAACCATATTCAATAGACTCAAGCTACCTTTAGATGCCAGATTGAAATACGTTCAAAAGTTGGTTGAATTGCATTTGCGCCCCATCGCCTTAGTAGAAGAAAGTGTTACCGATTCAGCAATACGACGATTATTATTTGAGGCCGGTGATGATATTGACGACTTAATGATATTATGTGAAGCTGATATAACATCAAAAAATGAAGCTAAAAAAAATAAATATCTGAGCAACTTAGAACAAGTTCGTTTCAAATTAAAAGAAATTGAAGAAAAAGACGCTGTAAGAAATTTTCAACCACCAGTAAGCGGCGAAGAAATCATAGAATTATTTCAATTGAAACCTTCCCGCATTGTAGGTGATTTAAAGAATGCCGTTAAAGATGCTATTTTAGATGGTGTAATAAAAAATAATTATGAAGAAGCCAAAGAATTTTTAATCAAAACGGCTAAATCACTTGGACTTGAAAATAATAAATAATTATTATGTTATTAGCCATAATTTCAGCAGGTTTATTGGGTATTTATGATATACTTAAAAAAATTTCATTAAAAAACAATCCTGTTTTACCAGTCTTATTTATCTCTACTACCACAGGTGCGCTCATTTTTCTACCATTCGTATTGATATCGGAATTTAATCCCGATATGGCATCGCAGTATTTTTGGTATGTTCCAGATGTAGATGTCATAGCGCATATACTTTTTCTGACAAAAACAATCATTGTAGGACTTTCGTGGATATTAGCATACTACGCCATTAAAAACTTACCTTTAACCATTGCAACACCCATCAGATCAAGCGGACCCTTATGGACAATTATTGGAGCTATTTTAATTTTTAATGAAAAACTAAGCATTTTACAATGGACAGGCATAGGAATTACGTTGCTCTTTTACTATATTTTTTCTTTATCTGGAAAAAAAGAAGGTATTCATTTTAAGAATAATAAATGGGTACTATTTATGACTATAGCTACATTAATAGGCTCCATAAGCAGCTTGTTTGATAAATACCTAGTAGAACATTACAATCGCATGGCTATGATCAGCTGGTATTTCATATACATGTCGCCTTTAATGCTGCTAATGCTGCTCTTATTAAGAAAAACAAAAGCAACTGTATTAGACAGCCTACAATTTCGCTGGTCAATTCCCTTTATAGGAATATGTCTCGCCATAGCCGACTTTGTTTATTTCTGGGCATTAGAAGACATACCTGTGGCCATTGTTTCCACCATTCGCAGAGCAGGAGTTATTATTTCCTTCACACTGGGAGCCATACTATTTAAAGAACAGAATATAGGCTACAAAGCTTTTGCATTAGCAGGGATTCTTGCGGGAATTATTTTGATAATGAATGGATGAAAAAAATGCGGGGCAAAACCCCGCATCCATAATGCTATTTCAAAAAAGCTTGTTCCAAATCGGCTTTGATATCGTCAATATGCTCAAAACCTACAGAAACCCTCAGTAAACCAGGTATAACTCCAGCTGCCTTTTGTTCTTCTGGTGATAACTGTTCATGAGTGGTTGAACTAGGGTGGATAATCAGAGTTTTAGCATCGCCCACATTGGCCAGGTGACTAATTAATTGAACGCTATTAACTATTTTATCCGCTGCATCTTTTCCGCCTTTAATTTGGAATGTTAAAACCCCACCAAATCCGCGTTTCAAATATTTTTTTGCCAATTGATGATATGGACTACTCTCCAAACCAGGGTAATTTACTTTTTCAACTTTTGGATGTTTTTCTAACCACTTAGCCAATTCCAATGCATTAGATGTAATTCGGTCAAGTCGCAAAGATAAAGTCTCAACCCCCTGAATTAATTGAAAGGCATTAAAAGGACTGATAGAAGAACCATAATCCCGCAACCCTTCAACACGGGCACGTATAATAAATGCAATGTTTCCGAAAGGACTACCAGCACCAAAAACATCCCAGAATTTAAGTCCGTGATAACCCTCAGAAGGCTCAGTAAATTGTGGGAATTTACCATTACCCCAATTGAAATTACCACCATCAACAATTACGCCTCCAATAGAAGTACCATGACCACCAATCCATTTGGTTGCACTCTCAACAACGATATTGGCACCATGCTCAAGCGGACGGAATAAATAACCACCGCCACCAAATGTATTATCAACAATAAGGGGTATTTGATGCTTTTGTGCAACCTTGGCTATCTCTTCAAAATCGGGAATATTAAAACGTGGATTGCCAATTGTTTCTAGATAAATAGCTTTTGTTTTAGCATCAATTAAACGCTCAAACTCTTCCGGTTCATCACCTTTAGCAAATTTGGCTGTAATACCTAAACGTTTGAATTGTACTTTAAATTGATTGTATGTACCTCCATATAAAAAAGATGTAGAAACAAAATTATCGCCTGCTTCTAAAATATTGGTAATAGCAAGGAATTGAGCTGCTTGTCCTGACGATACAGCCAAAGCAGCAACCCCACCTTCAAGAGCCGCAATTCTCTTTTCAAATACATCCGTAGTTGGATTCATAATGCGGGTATATATATTACCAAATTCTTTCAATCCAAATAGATTGGCTGCATGAGCAGAATCTTTAAACACATAAGAAGTAGTTTGATAAATAGGAACAGCCCTAGATAAAGTTGTAGGATCAACTTCCTGTCCTGCATGTAATTGCAGCGTTTCAAATTTTAATTGTGTACTCATAGTAAATAAATTTAATGTATAAAATTACTAAATAATAATAGACTAATAAAAAATAAAAATGGATTTTAAATGGAGAAAGGTTTTATAACCTTAAAAATTAGCAACAACAGCACATTCGCATGGCAGCGAATAAAGTACTAAAAAATATTTGTTTGCTTAATAACATAATTCAATTATCTACATGCAAAATAAGATAATTGCATCCTATTTTCCAAATAAATATTCAATTATTTAATAAAAAAGTCTAAAATGATTAAAAATTTGGGCTAAGCAAGAATTTTGTATAAAACTTATCAATCACATCTACAGCTTCTTCAGCAGTATCAACTACTGAGAATAATTGCATATCTGTTTCGCTAATGTTTTTCTCTTCATGAAGCATCACTTTGGTGACCCATTCAATCAATCCTGACCAATAATCCTTACCCACTAATACGATAGGGAATTTGCCAATTTTTTCAGTTTGTATTAAAGTTACCGCTTCAAATAATTCATCGAGGGTTCCAAAACCGCCGGGCATAACAATAAAACCTTGAGAATACTTCATAAACATCACTTTTCTAACAAAAAAGTGGTTAAAAGAAATCAGCTTATCAAAATCGATATAAGGATTATGAACCTGCTCAAAAGGCAATTCTATATTAATGCCCACAGAACTACCCTTTCCCTTTTGCGCCCCTTTATTACCCGCTTCCATAATTCCAGGACCGCCTCCGGTAATAACGCCATAACCGCTCTGGGTAAGCTTAAATGCTATTTCTTCAGCTAACTGATAATATTTATTTTCAGGTTTGGTGCGGGCAGATCCAAATATAGAAACACACGGACCAATTTTTGCCATTTTTTCAAAGCCTTCAACAAATTCAGAAATAATTTTGAATACCCGCCATGAATCTTCGGACTTGATTTCATTCCAATTCTTTTTCTTAAATGCCTGAGCTACTTTGTCTTCTGCCGGAGTCATAATCTATATTTTTAAAGTTTATTATTTAATTCCGCCTTTAAATAGGCAGCTGTATAACTTGTCTTATTCTTTGCAACTTCTTCAGGGGTCCCCTCAGCAATCAAGCATCCCCCCTTTATCCCACCTTCTGGTCCTATATCTATTATATGATCAGCCACTTTAATCACATCCATATTATGTTCAATTACCAAAACCGTATTGCCCTTTTCAACAAGATTATTCAATACTTCAAGTAAAATTCTAACATCCTCAAAATGCAGTCCTGTTGTGGGTTCATCTAAAATATAGAACGTTTTTCCTGTATCTTTACGAGATAACTCGGCTGCAAGTTTCACTCTTTGTGATTCGCCACCTGAAAGGGTTGTAGAAGGTTGCCCCAGTTTTACATATCCCAAACCCACTTGCAGAAAGGTTTCTAGTTTTTTCTTCATGCTGGGAATATGCTCAAAAAAATCATGTGCTTGTCGGATGGTCATCTCCAAAACATCATTGATGTTGGAACCTTTATATTTTACCTCCAGTGTTTCTCTATTATAACGTTTTCCAGAACAATCAGGACAAGTAACATACACATCGGGGAGGAAATTCATTTCAATGGTTTGCACCCCTGCGCCTTTGCATGTCTCGCAGCGACCGCCTTTTATATTGAAAGAGAAACGACCGGCACCAAAACCACGAATCTTAGCATCGGGGGTTAATTCATATAGTTTTCTGATATCGGAAAATAAACCAGTATAGGTTGCGGGGTTCGATCGGGGTGTGCGACCCAAAGGCGATTGGTCTACCTCAATTACCTTATCAATATTTTCTAATCCCTCTATTTTATCATATTTCTTAACAGCATAACTCGAATTGTACGAATAATTGGCCAATAAAGGATACAAAGTCTCGTAAATCAATGTTGATTTTCCACTACCTGAAACACCCGTAACACATATAAATTTTCCTAATGGAAAAGATACATTTAAATTCTTTAAATTATTACCAGCAGCACCCGTAATAGTAATGCTTTTCCCACTCCCTTTTCTTCGTTGTAATGGAATATCTATTTTCTTTTGTCCGTTTAAATATTGAGCAGTTAAAGAACAAGTGCTTAGAATTTCGTCTGGAGTACCCGCAGCCACAATTTCCCCTCCCATTTTACCAGCTTTAGGACCTACATCAATAACATAATCAGCTGCTAAAATCATTTCTTTATCATGCTCTACAACAATAACTGAATTACCTCTATCGCGCAATTCTTTCAATGCGGCAATTAAACGCGTATTGTCCCTTTGGTGCAATCCTATACTGGGTTCATCTAAAATGTACAACACATTTACCAATTGCGAGCCTATTTGGGTTGCCAATCGGATGCGCTGACTTTCGCCACCAGAAAGCGAACGAGAACTTCTATTGAGTGATAAATAATCAATACCCACATCTAATAAAAAGCGGATGCGGGTTTTTAATTCCTTTATAACTTCATTGCCAATTTGCTTTTGCTTTTTATCTAATTGTGGCTCTATTTGATCAAACCAGTTAAACAACTGCGATAAATCCATAACAGACAACTCGCTGATGTTTTTATCGGCAATTTTAAAATACAAAGACTCTTTCTTTAATCTGGTTCCATTACATTCCGGACAAACTACTTCTTTCACAAATGAATTTGATTCAGCGTCAGCTTTGTCATCTTTTGCTGATTCCTGACGCACTATATAATTTATTATGCCATCAAAACTTAACAAGTAGTTTGAATTTTCGCCCAAAGGAGAATTCTTCAGTTTGAAAGTTTCTTCCGAACCATTCAAAATAATATTTAACGCAGCTTCAGGTATCTCATCAAAAGGGGTATTTATGGTAAAATGATATTTTGCGGCAATTGCTTCTAGCTGCCAAAATATCAACGTGTTTTTAAAAGGTCCTATTGGCTGAATGGCTCCTTTTTTAATACTCAATTTACGATCAGGAATAATTTTGTCGATATCCATTTCATTAACCATTCCTAATCCATTGCAACGGGGACAAGCGCCATGCGGGGAATTAAAGGAAAATGAATGGGGTGCGGGTTCGTCATAAGAAATTCCAGAAGTTGGGCACATTAATTTCTTGCTAAAAAAACGCAATGAATTTGCAGAAACATCCCAAACCATCATGACTCCTTTTCCTTGCAGTAAAGCAGTTTTAACAGAGTCCTTCAATCGTTTTTCATCTTGATCGCTAACTTCCAATTTATCGATTACCAATTCGATGTCATGAACTTTATACCGATCTAATTTCATTTGCGAAGTCATTTCTTTAACTTCACCATCTACGCGAACATATAAATAGCCTTTTTTACGATAAGTTTCAAACAATTCCTTGTAATGACCTTTTCTACCTTTTACTAAAGGCGATAGCAACATACATTTTTTTCCGCTAAAGGAACGTACTATAATTTCAATTATTTGATCTTCGGTGAATCGAACCATTTCCTCACCAGAAACATATGAATAAGCTTTGGCAACACGAGCATACATCAACCGTAAAAAATCATAGATCTCTGTAACAGTGCCCACAGTAGAACGCGGGTTTTTATTAACTGTCTTCTGTTCTATGGCGATAACCGGGCTTAAGCCAGTGATTTGATCAACATCTGGTCGCTCCATGGTTCCAATAAACTGCCGTGCGTATGCCGACATGGTTTCCATGTATCGCCGCTGACCCTCTGCATAAATAGTATCAAATGCAAGAGATGATTTACCACTACCACTAAGTCCAGTAATAACAACCAATTGATCGCGAGGAATAAAGACATCTATATTCTTTAAATTATGAACCCGGGCTCCATAAACATAAATACCTTTTCTCTCTTCCCCGCTATTAATAGTTGACATATAAAAACAAATTAAATTTCTTCCCTGAAACCTTTTTCAGGAATTTTTATTGAATAAACTTTTTTTGATGGATTATTAAAATAATTATCCCGCAACCAAGGATTAAAAAGCTTTATCATTTTATAGCTGGTTCCATTTTTTTCGGCAAAATTTGCGACATCAGTTATACTGCTATCAACATCTATAGTAGTAAATTTTAAAGGCTTATACTTTTCACTATCCTTTATAAAGAATTGGTAGCGTTCTGGATTTTCCAATACTAACTTTATAGCCGCAATGCGAAATAAATAGCGAGCCGTTTCTTCATGGAGATAAAGATCATAATAATCATTTGATTTTTGACGTCCAATATGCTTATTCATATTGGTGCGGCCAGTATTGTAAGATGCCGCAGCCATAGCCCAACTGCCAAAAATAGTATATGAATCTTTTAAATATTTACAAGCTGCACGCGTAGATTTTTCAAGATGGTAGCGTTCATCCACCTGATCATTGACTTCCAAATTGTATTCTTTACCTGTACCTTTTAAAAATTGCCAAAAACCAGCAGCATCGGAAGGAGAAAGAGCATTTGTAAGTCCACTTTCGGCAACCGCCAGGTATTTAAAATCATCAGGCACTCCCTCTTCCTTTAATATTGGCTCAATAACAGGAAAGAAACGATGCGCCCTCTTGATATAAAGAATGGTATTGGAATGCCAGTATGTATTTACTAGTAGTTCTCGATCCAAAGCTTCCCTAACATCATAATAGTGAAGAGG
>JAIFLP010000084.1 GCA_020049015.1 Bacteroidota bacterium
GATGCATCGCGTCTCTTTTTTTAAATAATAAAATATATTTTATGCTCCCTGTTCCAATAACAAAGTTTTGGTGGGTTGATCACATACTGATGAGGGTCCGAAATATTGAATAGGACCTGGATAAATATAATCTGTTTTTATTGCCCAAGCTTCACGTTTCGATGCAAAAAACTTAAAGGGTTTTCCGTCTAAGGTAACCAATGCTTTTTGAATTACCGGTTTCATATGACCATGACGTTTTTCCATATTCATCATCATAGTAACAGGTACACCACCTGCAATCCATTGCGATGCGGGAGATTTACAATTGCGAACAGATGCCATATATCCCGATTTTCCTTCAGCTATTAAAATGGCTGCAGTATATCCTAAAGAATAACAATAATCGGCATCAAAATTAGAAGGAGCTGCACATCTGCCTTCATATCCGAAGAAATGGTTTTGTCCACTAAATTTACCATTGTATTTACCTTCTTTCTTCCATACTTTCAGTTTTTCAGCTACCATATCAATCAACATTTTTTCTGTTTCAATTTTTGAAACCTGAACGTTGCCATGTGGATCGCGATCGGCCAACAACTGAAATTGGATGTTTTGTGGTAATGAACCAAAAATATCAGATGAAGATTTTGATAATTTAGTCATGATGAATTTAAATTTTTCAGCATCAGAACCTAATGCATTAAATGCAGCTTCATTATGAGCCATAGTATCGTTCAACTCAGAAATCAATACTTTCAATGAAGGTATAAATTCGATTAATCCTTCAGGAATTAAAGCAGTACCAAAATTTTCTCCATTAGCTGCACGTTTGGCAACTATGTCGGCAATATAAGTAACCACTTCATCAAGCGTTTGTTTCTTTTGTTCTACTTCTTCAGAAATAATACAAATATTAGCTTGTGTTTGCAATACACATTCCAAACCAATATGTGAAGCTGAACGACCCATCAATTTGATGAAATGCCAGTATTTCTTTGCCGAATTGGCATCGCGTTGAATGTTTCCTATTAATTCTGAATACACTTTACATGCGGTATCAAAACCAAATGAAGTTTCAATCATTTCATTTTTTAAGTCGCCATCAATTGTTTTAGGACAGCCTATAACTTGAATACCTGTTTTATTCTGAATATAATACTCAGCCAAAACGCAAGCATTGGTATTGGAATCGTCGCCACCAATAATTACAAGCGCTTTAATGCCTAATTTATTACAGATTTCAACACCTTTATCGTATTGAGCGGTTTCTTCTAATTTGGTTCTACCACTACCAATAATATCAAAACCTCCGGTATTGCGGTACTCATCAATAATAGAAGCCGTAAGCTCCATATATTTATGGTCAACCAAACCACCTGGGCCACCTAAAAATCCATATAATTTATTGGCTGGATTTAGCTTTTTTAAGCCGTCAAATATTCCTGAAATAACATTGTGACCTCCGGGAGCTTGTCCACCAGAAAGAATTACACCTACATTTAATGCAGGAAAAGACTTTGGGGTACTACCTTCTTCAAAAGAAATTAAAGGCATCCCATAAGTATTGGGAAATAGTTTTTTAATTTCAGCCTGATCTGCAATAGATTGGGTTGCTGCACCATTCACAACCTTAACAGCGCCTTGCAAGGATTTAGGCAATTTAGGGGCATATGAAGCCCGTTCTTTTTGTAATGCACTTATAGCCATTTTCTTTGTATTTTTATGAATTCAACTCAAAAATTAACCCTGCGAAAATACAAAAAATAATGACATTAGTCCCCTTTTTTATAAGGGGACTAAATATTTATTGTGCAATATAAACCCATGCATTTTCAGTGATCGCTCCTCGTGCATCTTCCATCGCAGAAACTGCATCACTCAAGCTATTGGTACTCTTAACTGCTACTAGACTAAAACCGTTGCCGGCATCAATCACCTGCGCTGGAAAACCTTCATTTTCCATTTTAGCTTGGTATTTTTCAGCATATCCAGCTTCCATAAATGCGCCGGTTACAACATAATACTTACCTGAGCCCATTGTCTTTTTGGTAACACACGTGCTTTGAAGGGAATCAATAGTGGCAGAAGATTCGGCTTTCATACGGGCCAATTCATCTAAATATTTGATGGAATCTTCTTTCATCTTGGTTTCCAATTGCTTCATGGCTGCATCGGCCTTGGCTTTCTCATCTTTTGAAAAATACGCTTTGATTTTTTTACAACTTCCAAGTCCCAGACTTACAGAGACTGCTACAATAAAAAATAATTGCTTCATAGTGACAGGTATTTATTTCAAAAATTAGTATTTAATACACTTCGTACGTTAGAAACGAAGAAATTGTTACTATATAATAACAATTATGAATGTAAATATAAAAAAAATAATACTGAAAAACAAATAATTACAAATTTAGCTAGCTTATTCAATCTGGTTTTAATATAAATTACTATATTAGCGGCTCGAAAATTATAAAGATTTTTTACATGGCAACACTAGAAAAAATAAGGAGCAAAGCGGGAATCCTGATCAGTATCGTAATTGGTTTGGCATTGATTGCATTTATTTTGGGCGATTTTCTTTCCCAAGGCAGTTCATTCTTTAACTCAAATGACAATTCCATTGCAAAAATTGGTAACAACAAAGTGAGTTATCAAGATTTTATGCTAAAAACAACTGAAATAGAAGAAATTTACAAATTCAATTTCAGAACCAATACATTGGACGAAGCAACTGTTGAAAGCATTCGTGAACAAGTATGGACTAGTTTGACCAAAGGAGAAGTAATGAAAAGAGTTCAGTCTAAAACCGGTCTTGATGTAGGTGCTGACGAACTGAATGATCTCATTACAGGAGCTAATCCTCATATGATCATACGTCAAATTTTTGGAGATAAAAATACCGGCCAAATCAATAAAGATGTTATTAACGCATATTGGCAAAATGAACAGGGAGAACCTGCCATTGATCGTTTTACCCTCTATCTGGAAGCTGAAATCAGACTCGACCAAATGGAAACGAAATACCGCAACATGATAAGCAAAGGTTTATATGTTACTGCATTACAGATTAAAACTGATAGTGCTGATATGTCGCAGAAAACCAATATGCAATATGTATTTCAATATTACTCAGCCATTCCAGATTCTTTATTGAAATATACTGCAAAAGATCTGAAAGCTTATTATAAAAAGAACAAACACGAATACCAACAAGAAGATAGCAGAAGTCTTAAATATGTTGCTTTCAACATCAAACCATCTGATGAAGATACCAAAAAAGCATTGGATGAATTAGGTAGAATAAAAACTGAGCTAGACACCCTTTCCAGTGAAATCCCTGCTTTTGTTTCTCTCAATTCAGACGGCAATTACGATAAAAAGTTCTATAAAGTAGACGAATTAAGTGATACAATAAAATATTTAGTGCGCAATGGTTTAAATAGCGCTGTGGGTCCTTATCTAAATAGCGAAAACTACCGCCTGTCTAAAATTGCTGAAGTAAAGCAATTACCCGATAGTGTTAAGGCACGCCATATTATTATTAGACCAAGTGCTGAAACTCAGGAAGCTGTTATAGCAGCCAGAAAACAAGCTGATAGCATTAAAAATTTACTGGAAACAAAAAAGAGCGTATTTGAAGTGCTATATATGCAGTATAATGCCGACGGTGCGAGTGCTCAATCTGGTGATTTAGGCTGGTTCAACGAACAAAAAGCACCCTTTGCCGATTCGGCTTTTGCTAAAAAAGTGGGTGATATTTTCATAGTAGGCAGCAATGATGGTTTTCATATCGTAGAAGTTACAGGTAGGGGCAAAGAAATTTCAAAATACCAAATAGCTCATATTGATTACAAACTTGCAGCCAGCAGTGTCACTGAAGATAAATTATTTCAAGATGCCAATAATTTCTTGTCAAATACTGAAATTAAAGAAAAATTTGAAGATATCGCCAAACAAAGTAATTATCAGGTAAATCCGGTGGTAGACATTAAAGAAAGTGAAAAGTTTATCTATGGACTTGAAAAGCCAGGAGAACTTATTCGATGGGCTTTTGAATCTGAAGAAAGTGATGTATCAAAAGTATTCCGCATTGGTCAGGTTTTTGTAGTTGCCCAATTATCTACTGTTAAAGAAGAAGGTATTGCACCCTATGAACAAGTACAAGCCCAGGTAGAAGCTGGTTTAAAGAAAGAATTAAAAGCAAAAATGATTGCTGACAAAGTAGTTGGAAGCAAAAGTCTTAAAGATGTGGCAGGCAAATTTGAAGTTCCTATACAAGATGCAATAGGCTTAGGATTTAACGCTTCATCGCTTCAAGGAGTTGGAATGGAACCTAAAGTTATTGGAGCAGCAGTAAGCACTGACGTTGATAAATTAGCAGGTCCTATAAATGGTAATTCTGGCGTTTTCTTCATTTATCCTACCCAAAAGATTCCTAACAATGAAAATTCGCAAATGTATTCTAAGTATAAACTAAATGCTGGATATTCTAATAAGGCTGGTATGCAAGTAATGCAGGTTATGCAGAAAATTATTGGCGTAAAAGATATGAGATATAAATTTTTATAAGATTAGACAAGATCAAAAAAAGGGGACAAAAAAGCAAATGCTTTATTGTCCCCTTTTTTTATGACAATAATTTTTTCACCATATCAGAAATGGCTTTTCCTTCAGCTTTTCCACTTAATTCCTTTGATGCGGCTCCCATTACTTTTCCCATGTCAGCAGCCGATACCGCTCCTACCCGCTGAATTATTCCTCTCAATATAGCCTCTAATTCTGATGCATCAAGCATTTTAGGCAAATATGCTGCAATAACATCTGCTTCCAACAATTCTTTGTCCGCCAAATCTTTTCTATTCTGCTGCTGGTAAATCTCAGCGGTTTCCCTGCGCTGTTTCACCATTTTTGAAAGAATCTTGAATTCTGTGTCGTCACTCAACACATCAGCAGCTCCTTTTTCGGTCTTTGCCAGTAAAAAGGCTGCTTTTATTGCACGCAATGCTTCCAGCTTATCTTTTTCCTTAGCTAACATTGCTGTTTTAATGTCTTTTTCTACAATTTCGTATAATGCCATAAGTTTTTTTTTACAAAACTATAGAAATATTTTGAAATCATTGTAGTCCGATAAACAAAATGAGATTTTTAACTATAACTCAAATAGTATTTCTATCATCCAACTGGAGCCCTCTATTAAGAATTCCCAAATGTTACGCCCCTACAGGGCGGTTAGGATTATTACTGTTTTCTTTGTTATCGATATTTTGCCCCTACAGGGCATTAACTCTGTTTCAGACACCTTCACTCTTTACTTAATTAAAAATTACAAATCAGTAAGAATATCAAAAAGAAAAAAATAGTATTTTATGTACTGAAAGAATTATGCTAACATATTGTTATTCTGAACGAAGCGAATAAAAACTTATATAGAAAATAAATGGTTCTTTAATGCAAACAACACCAAAGATATAGCGTTGGCTGAACCTGTTTTCGCTAACAATTCTGCACGATAATGTTCTACGGTTCTTACACTAATGTTCAATTCATCAGATACCTCAGTTGTAGAAAGGCCTTTGCATATCAACCTCAACACTTCCAATTCACGCTTAGAAAGATCAACCTGGGTATTGTCTCGCTTTACCCTCAAAATATTCATCAACAAACTTTGTGAAAAATAATTGCCACCCTTTAAAACAGTATTGATTCCGGTTTGAAACTCATTATAATCTGAATCCTTAACTATAAAACCTTGCACATTCATTTCCATCATGGTTCTGTAGTAGTGCTCGTCGCCATACATAGTAACAATTATTATTTTTAAATCGGGATATATTTCTAATGCCTTCCGTGTAGCATCAATGCCATTCATGCCGGGCATATTTATATCCATCAAAACCAAATCGGGCTTATAATTCTTTAAGTAATGTAAAAATTCCTCTCCATCAGAAGCTTCTGCCACAATCTCAATATCAGGTTGGTGCATTAAAATGAATTTAATACCATCTCTAAAAAGTTTATGGTCGTCTACAATTATAATACCTGCTTTAGCCATTGCTATTCTCTATTAATATTACAGGAGCTTTCATTTCAAAATAAAAACCTTTGCCCTTTTTGCTTTTTATAGAATAATGAGCACGAAGTAGTTTTACCCGATGCAAAATATTCTTCAATCCTATACCTTCAAAATTTTTGATCTCAGATTCAAGCAAATCAAAACCACAGCCATCATCCTTAAATGACAATGATAATACATTATCCTTTAATTGTAATTGAATATAAATATTCTTGGGTTTACCATGCCGAATGGAATTGTGTAATAATTCATAAACGATGCGGTAAATAACCATTTCTTCCATTTGCATGAAGCGCTTATTGAACAGATTATTGCTAAAACTGATCAAATAATCATCTGGCTGTCTTTTTATAATATTTTCTATTGCTGGCGAAAGCCCATAATGGGTTAAAACATTAGGAGACAAGTTATTGGAAATCTCTCGGGTAGTATTAATGGCTTCTTTACACAAATGTAAGACTCTAGACTTGGCTTCCTGCTTATCTTTAATAGGCATATCCTGTGATAAAGACTCAATATAAATTTTCATGGTTGATAATAATGGCCCTAAATCGTCATGGAGTTGAACAGAAATTCTTTCCCTCTCACGCTCTTCAGTTTCAACCATAATTTGATTAATACGGTGTTCAAGATTCTTCCTTTCTGAAATATCTCTGATATGTGAAAGAATACAAGTATTGCCATCGCATTCAATACGTTTGCTATTAACTTCCACTGGAATAATTTTCCCATAGTTGGTAATTAACTCCACTTCGGCTGGCTTCAATTCATTATTTGCAAACAACAAATCTCTACGTTCCTTAACAATATCCTGCGATAACGGAGTCAACAAATTAAGCAAACTTAATCTCGAAAACTCAGCTTCTGAATAGCCACTTAACTTTTGTAAAGCCTTATTAACCTGCCTAATTTTCATAGAAACATCCCAAATGGCAATACCGTCCACGCTATTATCAAACAATAACTTGTAACGCTGATCTGTTTCTTGAATATGACTATCTCTTTCCAATGTAAATAACATGTTAATGTTACAAAAGTAAGCTGTTTATGAAGTGAATGTATCCGTAATTTTACGGAATCTCAAAATTATTTGAGTATTACTTAAAAGCTATAGGGTAATGCTTTAATTAACAAATCAGGTTTATAATATTGGAGCGAATCAGGTAAAAAACTTTTTAATTTTGAGATATCATTTCCTTCATGCAAGACAATGATCGATCCTGTTTGTGAATTTTTCATGATACGCTGAAAGCATTTTTCTGCACTAACAAAACGATCAAAATCTCCACACATTACATCCCACATAATCACTTTATATACTTCTGCTAATTGATCAAGTTGAAAGCGTTTCATACTTCCATAAGGTGGGCGAAATAAGTTGCTCTGCACATAATCGGCTCCTTTATTTACATTATCAAAAAAGACTTCACTGCTAATCTGAGAACTTTTTAAATGCTCAAAACCATGATTACCTATAGCATGTCCTTCTGCCTGTATTTCTGCAAATAAAGCAGGGTATGACTTAACCTGCTTTCCTAAACAAAAAAAACTGGCTTTTACCTTATAATCATTCAATAGCTTTAGCAGATAAGGCGTGGATTCTGGACTTGGCCCGTCATCGAAAGTAAAAAAAATTTCCCCCGTGGTACGGGGGAAATTAAATATTGCTTTTGAATAATAATATTTTACAACTGAAGGTGTGCGAACGAAATACATTTTATTGCATATTCTGTGGCAATGAACCCATCAATTGACTCATCTTTGCCTGTAATTCCTCTGATAGTTCTTTACGACCCTGATCAGTGGTTAAACTCGATAATTGTTGAATTACATACATGCTCACCCTTTTTTCATAATCTAGTTTTCTTGATAAATCATTAGGTAAACGATTGTAATAAATAATTTCGCTTTCATATAAATCAGCTAATTTTCTTACTATACTATCGGCTAGCTCAGGATTGTTAAGCTTATAATAATTCTCAGCAATTGGAATCATAAAGAAATTATAAGGAACTGATTCATGAGGCATAATATCCATACATTTATCTAAAACCTTGCGCGCTGAATCGGGTTTTCCTTGCTTGATAAGCTCTGAAGCCAGACGAGAGAAATTATTTCTAAAATTAGAAAGCATTCTCATATTGTTCTCATCTAAATATACTTTAGGATTATCAATGCCTCCCCATTTAAACTTATTCATCATGTTATTGTACATTATTTCAGTATCAATACTTCCCAAGTCGCCTTCGGTTGTAGCGGTTTTAACAGGAACAATTTTATACGCCAAACCATGAACCTGAAAATACTCATCCAAACCATTATAATTTTCCCTTGAAACAGTAATGGCAAAATACATAGGTCGTTTCCAATTATTATTATTTAGCATATCCAATACCATTAAATCACTCTTGGTCATGTATCCTCTGTTAGTTATCCAACGCATAGTATCAACTATTTGTGAATGCCAAGTAGGCGTAAGAATATTATTATCAATAACCGCTTGTTTGTTTACAGGTAAAAAGTAACGCTTCACAGGTAAATAATCTAAACGACCCGGATATTGGCCTCTTCTTTTGGTTTCAGGTAATTCACTTTTAATAAACTTCATGGCCTCATTGAGGTGTACAAACTGTTTATAATCATCAAAAAGATAAATAACATCTCTCTTACCCGCTAAATACTCTTCCTTCTTAAAAGAAATGGGCAGCGGAGCCGATTCATAAGCCCTTCGGGTCATTTGCTCAACGTACCAGTCGGCACCCAAATAGCTTAAGTTAACTA
The DNA here is from genome assembly GCA_020049015.1 of Bacteroidota bacterium. Lineage (GTDB taxonomy): Bacteria > Bacteroidota > Bacteroidia > Bacteroidales > DTGW01 > JAIFLP01. Next base: position 8,837 of record JAIFLP010000084.1, read on the forward strand.
CTCTTATATCTCTTCTGATTCCTTCTACTTCCTGAGCATACCAAAGAGGGAATGTATCATTATCTCCATTAGTAAATATAATGGCATCTTTTTCGCAAGAGTTTAGATAATTATTAGCAAAATCGCGTGCAGTATAGCGACCTGAGCGATCGTGGTCATCCCAATTTTCAGCAGCCATTTTAGCTGGCACCAATAAACAAAGTACAGTAACACCAATAGCAACTGGGGTTCCGGGTATTTTCTTTCGCAACAAATCATAAATTGCAAATACACCCAATCCAATCCATATTGTAAATGCATAAAACGAACCGGCAAAAGCATAGTCACGCTCACGAGGTTGAATTGGAGTTTGATTCAGATATACTACAATAGCCAAACCGGTTAAAACAAATAACAAAGTTACTACGGTAAAATCATTTCTATTACGCGTAGATTGGAAGAACAAACCTGCAAAACCCAATAATAATGGTAATAAGTAATAAGCATTGCGTCCTTTATTATTTGCCATACCTTCGGGTAATTTATCTTGGGGACCCAAACGCCATTCATCAATAACTGGAATACCGCTAATCCAGTTACCTTTTAAAGGCTCACCTGAAACACCCTGAACATCATTCTGACGACCAGCAAAATTCCACATAAAATAACGCATATACATGTATCCTATTTGGTATCGGAAAAAGAAAACCAAATTTTCACCAAATGTTGGGCAATACTCCATTCTAGGCTTACCATCGTTTCCAGTTACAGAAATAGGGCGTCCTTTTATATTGGCCCATTCTTTATATACTTTAATATGATTGTTGTCATTATTGTACATCCTGGGAAACAAAGTAGTAAACCTTTTATCATATTCATATTCAGGTTTATATGAAGTTATTTCATAACGTTTACCAACTTGTGTATAAACGGGCTTACTCTTTTCATTTACTTCTTCGATGGGTGCATTAAAATATTGTCCAAACAACAGAGGACGATCGCCATATTGTTCGCGGTTCAAATAAGCCAAAAGTGAGAATAAATCTTCAGGATCATTTTGATCCATTGGGGGGTTTGCTGCTGAACGAATCACTATCATAGTGTAACTTGAATAACCTATAATAATTACGAAAAGCGAAAGCAAAATAGTATTCCAAACAACATAGGCTTTTGTGTAGGTATACCAAATGAAGTAAAATAAGGAGCCCAATACAACTAAAGCATAAAACAGTACACCTGAATTAAATGGCAAACCAAATCCATTTACAAAAAGAAGCTCGAACCAAGTAGCTACCTTAATTAATCCGTGAATAACTCCGTACATTACAAAAGCCAGCAAGAATACTGAGATGGCTGCAGAAACTACAATTCCCCAAGGTGTAACTTTATATTTTTTAAAGTATATAACAAATACAATAGCGGGAATAGCCAAGAGATTTAATAGATGGACACCAATGGAAAGACCCATCAAATAAGCGATAAGAATAATCCAACGGTTAGCATATTTTTCATCGGCACAATCTTCCCATTTTAGGATGGCCCAAAATACTATAGCGGTAAAAAACGAAGAAGTTGCGTATACTTCACCTTCTACAGCAGAAAACCAAAAAGTATCAGAAAATGTATAAGCCAAAGCACCAACCAAACCACTACCAATAACAGCAATAAACTGTGAAACGCTCATTTTTTCAGAAGCAGTAAATTTACGGGCAAGGTGGGTAATAGACCAAAATAGGAATAAAATGGTAAAGGCACTGGCCAATGCCGAAAGACCATTGACCATTACTGGCACCAATTCATTATTGCTACCGGCAAAAAGAGTAAATAATCTACCCAAAATCATAAAAAATGGAGCTCCGGGCGGATGACCTACTTCGAGTTTAAAAGCTGCAGAGATAAATTCGCCACAGTCCCAAAAACTTGCAGTGGGTTCCATTGTTAATATATAAGTAAATGCGGCTATTGCAAAAGTCAACCATCCCATCAGGTTGTTCCAGAAACGAAAATTATTCATAATCTTAAATTTAATTCTTATTTGGCACCCAAAATAATGCTTTTTTTGTGGAATATGTGTTATAAAATCTAATTTTTTAATTCTTTTTAACAGGTGTAAAAAATAATGCCAGTGAGAGGAAGAATACAAAAAATGTAACTCCTGCTTGGGTTTCTAAAGTATCTTCGTTAATCATACTCAAAATAAAAAGAAGCAGGGTAACAGCAAAAAAGAATTTATGTCTGTTTTTTTCTAAGAAAGCTGGTAAAAACAAAAACATGATAAAATAAATAAATCCAAACACTCCAAAAGCAAGCCATATAGTAGCAAATTGATTGTGAGCACGTAACATCCATCGCTCTTGCAAAGGCTCTTTGTTTTTTACGTACATTTTTTTTATTTCATCTTGCACATCACCTGTTCCTGTTCCCAGCCAAAAATGTGTTTTAATGACATTAACTGCATTTCGGAAATACACAAACCGCTGGGCCACAGAATGACCTGAAGGGCTGCCTCCACTAAAATAATTATCGAGTTCCCAAATTAACACATAAAATCGGGGGTACAAGCCATTTTTTCCACAAAGAATGTAATTTGCGCAACCATTTTCAATATTAAGGATATCTTTTACAGTGAGTTTACTTATCCCTGCTGAATCTTTAGTATAATTGCGGGATGTGAGATAACGTATCAAGGTAGAAGGAAGATGATTGTCTTTATTATCATTTCCAAAATAGCTTAAAGGACTTCTTTTGTTCCATTCCTTCTCTAATTCACTATAGCAGAGATAAATATTAATATAATTACCATTTTCTTTAGCATCACATAAAGTATCGTGAATATAGGGATTACCTGATTGGGTTAATTGGGGCAAGCTTGAAAAATCAACAGGACTCACTGTTTTGTAGTCTTTATAAGCCCTGTAAAGATATACCGAGCCAATAACGGGTAATACACCCACTACCAAAAACAATACAGATACCATCCAACTGGGCTTAACACTTTTATAAAAGAAAAAAGTAATAAATGACAAAATTGCATAAAGTGCAATCACTCCGGTAAGGGTTTGCAAAGCGACTAAAAAAGACAGAAAAAGCAAGAAGAAGAATCCTGAAAACCAGGAAATTTTAAATGTACTGGTAGAATTTATATATGAATAATAAAATATGATTGCCATGGCAAGCACAACCATAAGAGACAAACGTATGTGCGATATAAAGAAAGAGATCTCTCGGATATCCTTATAATGAAATCCAAACAACCCTAAATAAGCACCCAACGAAATAGCTACAGAAATTGCCGTTGCAAAAGCAAATGAAAGCAATATAAATCGTAACTTATTGTCGTTCAGATTATCTAAGGATGCTATAATAAAAGGGAGAATAAGTAAAGGCAATTTAATTTTCAGATCGTGAAAGGCATAATTAAAGTCACGGGTGTAAATTAGGCCCAACAAATGCAGAGCAAATAAACCCACAAACAAGCAAACTGCTTTATGCTCTCGAATTTTTTCCCATTTAGCTGCCAAATTGCCGCCGATAAAAAAATGTACTATTAATATAATTTGAGCAACACTTATAAGAAAAGGAGATAAAGGCATAGCTACAGCCAATAGTATGAGTGCTGCATAACTAATGTAAGATGATTTAATTATTGTATAGATCTTCAAAATAATAGTCATTTCAAGGATAGAAACCAAGCGCAAAAACGTAAAACGACAAACATTATATAAATATTGCCAATGAAAGCTAAAAAGAGGTGAAAAAGCATTAAAATAAAATATATGAAGAATTTTTGCATTATTTTCTTGCAGAATAAAAAAGATTTGTATTTTTGCAGTCCTCAATTTTTGGGGAAAATGTTTTGAAAATATTCTTATAAATTAGGAAATGAACACGTTAAGTTACAAAACGGTATCGGTAAACAGGGTTACAGCCACTAAAGAATGGGTGATTGTAGACGCTACCAATCAATCATTAGGTCGTTTTTCTTCAAAAGTAGCCAAACTATTAAGGGGAAAATACAAATCAAATTTCACACCCCACGTAGACTGTGGTGACAATGTGATTGTTTTGAACGCCGATAAAATACGTCTTACAGGTAAAAAGTGGACAGACAGAGTCCATTTCATCTATTCTGGATTCTTAGGTGGACAGAGTGAAGTTACTCCTGCTGACATCTTCAAAAAAAGTCCAGAACGCTTGATTGAGCGCAGCGTACAAGGCATGTTGCCAAAAACAAAATTGAGCAATGCTATTATGAGTAATTTGTATGTTTATACAGGTGAAAAGCATAAACAAGAAGCTCAAAAGCCTAAAGTTGTAGATATTAATACTTTAAAGTAATCGTATGAGTTATATTAACACCATAGGAAGAAGGAAATCAGCCGTAGCAAGAATTTACTTAAGTGAAGGTAAAGGACAGATCACTATAAATGATCGTGCATTCGACAATTATTTTCCTACCTTACAATTGCAACATATTGTAAAGCAACCATTAGACATGTTGAATCTATCAGATAAATATGATATTAAAGTCAATTTAGATGGTGGCGGATACAAGGGCCAGTCAGAAGCATTGCGTTTAGCAATTGCTAGAGCAATGGTAATTATCAATCCAGAGGTTAAATCTGTTTTAAAAACTCAAGGCTTATTAACACGTGATCCACGTGAAGTTGAGCGTAAAAAACCAGGTAGACCAAAAGCTCGCAAGAGATTCCAGTTCAGTAAGCGTTAAAATTCTTTTATATTTCTCTCTTTGGAGAATAGCGGTATAAACTGTATTTTGATTATAGTGGTATCGCGAAATAAAAAAAGTTTAGGATCTAAATTATCGGGACTTCAATTTTGAACTACCCGATAATTGCTTAAAAGAAGAATGTAAACTTAAATTAAATATTCATGTCAAAAGTATCCTTCGAACAATTATTAGATGCAGGTGTGCATTTTGGTCACCTCAAGAGAAAGTGGAATCCAGCCATGTCTCCTTACATTTTTATGGAAAAAAATGGTATCCACATTATTGATTTACACAAAACTGCTGTAATGCTTGATGATGCAGCAACAGCTATGAAACAAATTGCTAAATCTGGACGCAAAATTCTTTTTGTAGCAACAAAAAAACAAGCTAAAGACATCGTTTCCGAAACGGTAAAAAAAGTAAACATGCCTTATGTTACTGAAAGATGGCCTGGCGGTATGTTAACCAATTTCCCTACAATTAGAAAAGCGGTAAAGAAAATGACAACCATCGACAAAATGTCTGTAGATGGTACTTTCGATAATTTATCAAAGCGCGAAAAGCTTCAAATTGAGCGCCAGAGAGCCAAATTAGAAAAAAACTTAGGCTCTATTTCTGATTTGACCCGTTTACCAGCGGCTCTATTTATCATTGATATTGTTAAAGAACATATTGCAGTTAGTGAAGCTCACCGTTTGGGTATTCCAGTATTTGCAATGGTAGATACCAATTCAAATCCAAATCAGGCTGAATTTCCAATTCCTGCTAATGACGATGCAGCAAAATCAATACAATTGATTGTTGAAACTGTTTGTGACGCCATTTCTGAAGGATTGAGCGAACGTAAGGTTGAAAAGGATGAAGAAGCTGCTATAGCTGCTGAGAAAAAAGCAAAAGAAGCTGCTAAAAAGGATCAAAAGAAAAAAGAAACCAAAATCACTTCTATTGAAGAAGTAGCAGATCCAGATGAATTAGCAGGTAAAGAAAAATTCAAAAAAGCTGCAGTCAAAAAGAAGTTCGAGAACTAAAAAAAATAAATAATAAAATATATGGCTGAAATAGCATTAGCTGAAATAGCAAAATTAAGAAAAATGACGGGTGCCGGAATGATGGATTGCAAAAAGGCATTGGAAGAATCAAATGGCGATTTTGATCAGGCAATTGACACCATTCGTAAAAAAGGTCAGTTAGTTGCCAGCAAACGTGCTGATAGAGAAGCTACTGAAGGTATCGTTATTGCATCAGTAAATGCAGATGCTACATTCGGAGTAGTTACTTCTTTAAATTGCGAGACTGACTTTGTTGCTAAGAATCAAGATTTCTTTAACCTTTCCGACAATATTAACAAAGCTGCATTAAATAATAAGACAGGTGATGTTGAAGCTTTAAAAGCTATTAAATTAGACGCACGTACAGTTATTGAGCATGTAACAGAAAAAATTGGCGTTACTGGTGAAAAAATGGATTTAAGCTTTTGTGGTTCTGTTCAAGCAGAAAAAGTTGTAGCTTATATACACCCAGGAAATGGCTTAGCTGTTATTGTTGGCTTTAACAAAAAAGGTATCAACGAACAAGTTTACAAAGACGTTGCCATGCAGGTAGCTGCTATGAAACCCGTTGCTGTTGATAAGGATGATGTAGATACTAAAGATCTAGAAAAAGAAAAAGAAATTGGTCGCGAAAAAGCCCGTGCAGAAGGCAAACCTGAAAACATGATTGAAAAGATTGCCGAAGGTATGCTGAACAAATTCTATAAAGAAAATACTTTATTGAATCAAGATTTTGTTAAAGACAACAAGAAAACCATCCGTCAGTATCTACAAGAAGCTGATAAAGGATTAACTGTTGTAGCTTTCAAACGATATGCACTAAAAGATTAATTTCTTTAGAAAATAAAAAAAATCCGGTAACATGCTTTACCGGATTTTTTTTTGAACAGCTTTTGTCTTAAATTTGTTATCATTCTTTAAACAAAACAATCATGATGCAAATACAGAATCAAATAATGAATAGTAAACAGAAGTATCTGTTGTATTCTATCGTTTTTATAAGCCTTGTAGTAAACTCATGCCATACGCCAAAGAGTACTCAAGCAGAAGAAAGCATTAGCAAACTAGAAAAAAACATGTCTGCCAATGGGAATTCTATAAGCATGAAAGTCAAAAAAGGCGTGGCCCATAACCACCCGAGTTTTGCAATATGGGTAGAAGACCTATCAGGAAAACATTTACAAACGCTCTATGTTACCTCATTTATAGCTACAGGTGTTTACAAACATGGCGATAAATCAGGTAACAAATGGAAACCCGGAGAAGTAAGAAGACCTGCTTCTCTACCCTACTGGGCACATAAAAGAGGCATAAAAGCGGCGGATGGTTTATATATACCCAGTGCAGCACAACCCATTCCCGATGCATACAGTGGCGCTACACCAAGTGGCAGCTTTGAATTAAAATTAAAATCAGATAATGCACTGTCACTTCCCGTAAAAATTTTACTTGAAGTTAACCAACCCTGGGATTGGAACGAATATTGGACCAATAATAAATATCCTGATGATATAGATTACAAGACCTCATGTCAACCCTCGTTGGTTTATGAAGCTCTTATACAGGATCTTGGAAAATTAACACCTCTTAGCCTGGTTGGTCATAGTCATTACTCTGGAAAAGATGGCAGTTTAAATTCTGATTTACAATCAATTACAACGGCTAAGCAAATTTTTGATGATATTTTAGTTATTTTTGAATAAGGGTTACGTATGACTTAGGTGTAAAGATGTCAAATGAACAAATTCAAATAATTAAATATTAAAAAAATGAGAACAAAAATTCAGACCGCAGTTTTAATATTAGCAGCATCTTTGCTGTTATTTACATCTTGTAAAAAAGATCAGGTTGCACCAGCATTGCCTCCGCTGAATACATTTGTATTGCAAACGGCAGATTTTGATTCAACCAAAGCCAACTCTACCAAGAGCGCAGCGGTTACTTACAACAACTTTTTACATTCAGTTGGATCAATAATAGTGGGCTATATTGTATTGTACGCTAATCTTGTGGTTCCTGTAGCATCTTATGTTGAAGCATTCAAACACGAAGGTGTATATCAATCAGATGGATCATGGGTATGGTCATACAATGTTTGGGCTGAAAATGCTATTTACACTGCAAAATTACGTGCTTACGAAAATGG
>JAIFLP010000183.1 GCA_020049015.1 Bacteroidota bacterium
TCGAGTTTGCAAGATAAACATTTGAAAGGTATGATTTCTGGAAATTCAAATTTAGTAATGGTTTATAATTCCAAATTGAAGGTATATGAATCAAGCATAACTTTGGAAAGTGACATTGAAATGCGCGATGGCGAATTGATAGGCTATGAGCCCATGTTGGGATTATCGAAATTTATAGATGTTAAGGAATTACAACATATTAAATTTGCAACATTAAAGAATAGTTTTTATATTAAAGAACGCCAGATATTTTTTCCACAAATGGAAATAGTGTCGAATGCAATTAGCTTGTATGTGAGCGGTACTCATAATTTTGATAATTATTTTGATTATCGAGTTAGGGTATTATTATCAGATGTATTATTTAAAAAATCGAAATCTTCAAAAGCGGAGAATAGCGAATTTGTTGAAATTGATGATACTAGAAAGAAGTATATACCTTTAAGAATTGTTGGTACTTTTGACAAGTATGATATAAAGTATGATAAAAAAAGAGCAAGAGAAGATTTTAATGAAAATTTAACCAAAGAAAAAACTACACTCAAGACCATTTTCAAGGAAGAGTATGGTTGGTTTAAAAGTGATACCAGCTTAAAAAAAGCTGATCATATTAATTCATTTAAGGGAAGCGTAATATTTGAAGACGAGGATATTCCTGATCAAGGAGCTGATGGTTCTCCATCAGAATTACCAAATAAAGAGAAAGCTGATTCGGTAAAAAAAGTAGTTCCGAAATTTGAAATTGAATGGGAAGATGAATAAATAATGTAATCATCATAACAATGGAAAGCATAATTATAGACATTCGCAATGTACTGAAAAACCTTTCTGATGAGAAATCAAGATTAGCTACCGAGAGATTTTTTAAAGAAAGAATACTTGCTTATGGAGTTAAAATACCAATCGTAAATCAATTAAGTAAAGAGTATTATAAGAAGCTAAAGTTAAAAAATAAAGCAGAAGTATTTAGATACTGTGAAATCTTTTTTAAATCTGAATATCTTGAAGAAGCTTTTATGGCTTGTCATTGGTCAGATTTTATTAAGAAAGAATTTACAGCAGATGACGTAAATATATTTGAAGATTGGATATTTAAATATGTAACCAACTGGGCAGTTTGCGATACATTTTGTACCCATACAATGGGAGATTTGATTATGATGTATCCGGAAAATATGGACAGATTAAAAGAGATGGCTATTTCAGATAACAGATGGATGCGAAGAGCATCTGCGGTAAGTTTAATTGTGCCGGCCAAGAAGGGAATGTTTTTAGATGATATTTTTGAAATTGCCAATATTTTATTGCTTGATAAAGATGATATGGTACAAAAAGGATATGGATGGATGTTAAAAGTAGCCAGTCAAAAACATCAGCACGAAGTATTTGAATTTGTTGAAAAGTTTAAAGAAGTGATGCCTCGAACAGCTTTGCGTTATGCCATGGAAAAAATGCCCGAAAACCTCAGACAGCAGGCACTTAACAAGAATAAATTTTTGAAGAGAAAATAAGTTCCCTTGCTGTGTATTCAAGCAGATTTTAAATAAATACTAGATGTTTTGCATATTAGAGATAGAGTCTTAAGTACACGGGTGTGAATAATGTAGTTTATTTTGCGTATAGTGTAATAGTAATCAATTCATAAATTTAGACCTTTGCTTCTTATCACTCAAGATACTTGTAATTATAGTATATTGATGATAGAAGGAATTATCTAAAAAAATACTTTACATAAATTTAAAGGAGGATTACTATGTTAATTAATGCAAAAGCTCTTAAAGGTTTCAAATTAGATGGAATAGATGGAGAAGTTGGTAGTATCAAAGAATTTTATTTTGATGACCAATATTGGGCAATTCGTTATCTTGTTGCCGACACTGGAAATTGGCTTACAGGTAGAAAAGTTCTCATTTCACCCTATGCGTTAGATGAAGCGAATATAGTAGCCAAAAATATTAGTATCAGATTGACCAAAAGGCAAATTGAGAATAGTCCATCTATTGATAGTGATAAACCAGTATCTCGACAATTTGAGGAGGGTTATTTCGGGTATTATGGATATCCGATGTATTGGGGTGGAGCATATATGTGGGGAGATTATTCTGATATTGTTCGCGAAAGCAATGAATGGAGTAAACCAATCGGATTAGAGAAATCATGGGATGCCCATTTGCGTAGTACCAATGAGGTGAGTGGCTATCATATCCAAGCTAGCGATGGTGAGATAGGCCATGTTAAAGATTTTATTATCGATGACGAAACTTGGGCCATTCGCTATTTAGTAATTGAAACAAAGAACTGGTGGGCTGGAAAAACGGTATTAGTTTCGCCACATTGGATTGAGCGTGTAAGTTGGAACGAAGCGAAAGTGTTTGTAAGTCTTTCAAGAGATGTTATCCAGCAATCTCCCGAATACACTGAAGAATCGCTACTAACAAGTGATTATGAATCCAAGTTGCATCGTCATTATAATCGACAAGAATATTGGCTTGATGAAATGATTGGCAAAAAAAAGAAGTCTCATTGAAAATGACCTTTAGTTCCCGCATTCATATTATATTATTAAATAGGAATACGATGAAAGATGAAAGAGAAAAGAAACCAATGGAAATACCATTGGTTTTTCCTCAAAAAATGCCAAAGGAAGTTCCTATTATTGAACCTAAAAAAGCACCTATTGTTGATCCTAAAGCAGAATTAGGTAAAAACTAATTTGATTCTTGGACTAATTTATAACTGTTTATGATTTTATTTTAATTTCTCATTTGCTCATAACCTTTAAGGATTCTCCATATACCGATGGAAAAAATAATTACGCCACTTATGGTTACGCTACCTCCTATACTTAATGAAGTAATAATTATAATAATGGATATGAGAGCAATGCTATAACCAAATATTAAGTTGGTTTTACCACTTTTTTTGAGTTCGGTTTTAATCGTTTTACTTTGTTCTTCATTTAAAGAATATTTCTCTTTTAGTTTTTCATCAATCTCTTTATCTTCAAAACCTTCTCGTTTTAGAAGAGATATATAATTAAATGCTTTTTCGCGAAGAGAATTATCATCTTCAATAATATCCAGAATGTCAATTCCTCCATCTTTTAAATCTATTTTGATACTATCTAATGATTCGCCGGAATCGATTCTTTCATTTATTAATTCTTTTATTTCATTTTTTGATAATTTACTGAATCGTGGTTCTTCATTTTGCTTGATTAAAAATTCAGTAAGTGATATTGCTTCTTCCTGTAAACCTCTGTCAATTAAAACTTTTTGTAATATAGGAATAACGTCTATCCTGAGAACTTCTGGTTTATTTGCGATATGCTGCAATTCATCCACAGGCATTGTTCTGTAGTTTTTTTCGATTAAAAGTAAATCATTCATATTTTTAGGTTTCGTTTTTACAACATCAGTTGTAAATAAATGAAAAATCCGATAAAGCCCACAGTAATCAGATAAGAATAAGGATTGGCAAAGTTTAGGGTCCATCCCATCCATCGCTGCATTTTAGGTAAAAATATTCTGGAATCTTTCGGATTGAAATAAAAAATTCCCCATTTATAATTATCTAAATCTGTTCTCATCCTATCCAATTCATGCTGTTGAAAGGGTGTTTTCATAATACTTATAATTATACATTTGCAATATAGCCTAAATAAGGTTACTTTTTACTAGGAAAAAAAGTAAAAAAATAGTGACTTATTAAAAACTGAACCTCATTGATATATTGCAAAAATAGTAAATAATTTTGATAATGTAAATTTTTGAATGAGTTTGTTGCATTGTAATGAAGAGTGCGAAATTCCTAGTGCATGTTTAGTGCGCAGTACGCAGTGACCAGTAAGTTAATATTTGTACAAAATTGAATATACAATCTTTTGTGTTGCATTAGCTGGTTCCTGATCGCTCTTTTATCCGGTCCCTGAGCGCTCTTTTATCCGGTCCCTGAGCGGAGTCGAAGGGGAGGTTGGTAATTTTTGGTTTTATTCTTATTGCTTTTAGCTGCAAAAAATGAGTTTATTTATTTATGGAAGGCCTCCAGCCTTCTAATGGAATCATTAATTGTTTTTTTACTACAATTGTTAAAGGCCTCCAGCCTTCTATTTAAATTGATCGATGAATATGTTTTTTCAATTAGGGAAGGGATACAAGCTACCGGCGTCTCTGGAGGAAATGCATAAGTGTAGAAAACATGTAAGCGCAAATTAACAAACAAGCCTCGAGGGCTTACACAAAGGCTAGACCATGTAGTTTGGATTTTTTTACACTTAGTATAATTGACAAAAGAATTATAATTAGGCCTATTCTACACTGCGCACTCGGAACTGGTTACTCTGTATTACTCAAACTAGATTGCTTCCCACTAATTTCTAATATCTCAACTTTTAATATGGTGATTGCATCTATTTGGTTTTTTTCATAATTTAAATCATGTGCAGCATTGGCTCCATTATGTTTCATGATAATATCTAATCCCTGGCGTTTTAGATCATACTCGGTAATTATCTGTACTTTTCCATAACCAATTACTGATCGATAAGTGGTTGCCCATTTACACGCTTTTTCGTATCGTTCTATATTAGCAATTTGTTCAATTTCAAAACAGACCTTATTGTTGATTTTTAATAGGTCAATTTTTTTGCCTTCATGGGCACAATGGATATAGATACATCCATCGTGATAACCATAATTGAAAGGTAAAATATACGGCCTATCATAATCCATAAATCCTAATCGACATATTTTAGATTTTGATAATATTTCATCTAAGATGCTCTTATCTGTTATTTCTTGTTTATTGCGTCGCATTGTGTCAAGAGATTATTTTGTAATGTTCTTTAATATATTAATACTATCCTTTGTTCATTATCTACACAAGAATTTATAAAATCATATACATCAATGTTTGTTTCTGCTGTTTTATTCTTTTTTGCCATGCAAATCATTTAATTTTAAATCAGTTATGGTGTAAATGTAATACCATATAATGATTATAATTGTTTTCAAAAAGCCAAAAAATTTCGTTATGCAATAATACTAATTTTATTGTTAAATTTAAATTCAAAAATCTTCTTTGTTGTACTTTTCGGTATATTGTTTTATCGCTGCCTTCACAGAATAATTATTTTAGTTATTGGAATTGATATATTACCTTTAAATACTTTTTTTTGAGTAAATTAGAACTATTAATTCAATAATCTTTATATTTGCTTGATAACTTTGTGCTACAAGGTGTTCTAACATCATAAATTTAATTTATAATGAATATGAAAAAAACATTATTTTTTGGTTTGGTACTTTCTCTTTTTGTTGTTTCGTGTAAAGAGAAAAATGAATTCGTATGGTATAGTACTAGTGAGGACAGTGCATGGGTGGATCAATCCTCTATGGTATCAATTGTGAATCAAAAAGTTGATTCGTTGGTAAGTATCAATCTCGATCAAAAGCAACAAAAAATGATGGGTTTTGGTGGTTGTTTTAACGAGTTAGGATGGAGTGCTATAGAATTACTATCTGAGGATGCAAAGAATGAAATTATGATGTCTTTATTCGATGCTACGGCATGTAATTTTAATCATTGTCGTTTACCTATTGGTGCTAATGATTATGCGGTAGGATGGTATAGTCATAATGAAAATATTGATGATTTTTTAATGGAAAAATTTTCAATTGCTCGTGATACATTGCGATTGATTCCCTATATAAATGCAGCAAAGAAAATACAAAAAGACTTAATACTTTGGGCATCTCCTTGGTGTCCGCCATCGTGGTTAAAATCAAATAATCATTATGCCTGTTCTGGTGATATATTTAATGGATTAGATACGCTCACGAACGGTAAGGAGATGACCACTCAGTTTATTATGAAACCTGAGTATTTGAAAGCCTATGCACTTTATTTTGCCAAGTTTATTCAGGAATATAAAAAAGAAGGTATTGATATATCTGCTGTGCATGTTCAAAATGAACCTAACTCTTGTCAAGTTTATCCAGCATGTATTTGGAATCCTAAAGATATGGCAATTTTTATTGGCAATTATTTAGGTCCTCAATTTGAACAATTGGGTTTACAAACCGAAATATGGTTAGGTACTATTGAGCGTCCTCAAATTGAAAGAGTCGATACCATCATGAATTATGCTCCAGCAAGAAAGTATATTAAAGGATTAGGTTTTCAATGGGGAGGAAAAGATGCCATTGAGCAGTGTAATGAAAAATATTCTGAATATCCACTAATGCAAACTGAGAATGAATGTGGAAGTGGTACCAACGATTGGAATGTGGCTGTATATACCTATCGCAATATTTGTTCGTATTTGAACAAAGGAGCTTGTGCATATATGTATTGGAATATGGTGCTCGAAAAACAAGGAAATAGTTTTTGGGGCTGGAAGCAAAATGCGATGATTTCAATTGATACCACTACAAAAGAAGTAAAATTTAATCCTGAGTTTTATGTCATGAAACATCTTTCCCATTTTGTTAAGATAGGTGATCATAAGCTTCCTACTTCCGATCCTTCAGTATTGGCATTTGGAAATGATACTTATGTGATAGTTTATTTTTATAATGCTGGTGAGGCTCATAAAAAGCAATTAGAGATAAAAGGAAAATTGTATCAACTGGATGTTGCAAAGAATTCTTTTAACACCCTTAAAATAATATTGTAATTTTTGAGTTTATATGATAGTAATATTCCGTAAATTTGGATATTGCAACGATTTTAATTTCATTGTTTTCTATCTTTAGTAGTATGAGTATATATCAGAAAAAACAAAAGTGGAAGCTGTATCTCTTTCTTTTCGGTCTGCTTATTAGCAGTGGCTCTCTGTTTTATACCCAACAATTGGTTGATTTGTTGTCTGCCGAGGAACGAAAAAAAGTTGAGTTATGGGCTTCAGCAACGTCTCAGTTGGTGAATTCAAGTATTGCCGATGCCGATTTGAGTTTTCTATTAAAGGTGATACAAGACAATGAAACAGTGCCTGTTGTACTACTTGATAATGATAGTACTGTAGTTTCGTATCGTAATTTAGATAGTACCCGCGTATCTGATAATAATTATTTAAAAAGAGAGTTAGATATTATGCGGGAACAGCATGAGACAATCATCATTGATTTGGGAGACGGTAAGAAAAATTTTATTGTATACAAGGATTCAACCATTCTTACTAAATTAACTTATTTTCCTTATGTGCAATTAGCTGTAGTGTTCCTGTTTATTATTATCTCATATTTAGCTTTTAGTGCTTCGCGTAAAGCTGAGCAGAACCAAGTTTGGGTTGGATTGTCGAAAGAAACTGCACATCAATTAGGAACACCTACTTCTTCACTTTTAGCATGGATTGAATTGTTGAAAGATAAGTTTCCAGATAATGAGTACATTATAGAAATGCAACGTGATGTGCAGCGTTTAGAGCATATCACCGCAAGGTTTTCTAATATTGGTTCATTACCAGTTTTAAAACCGAATGATTTGAATGAATTGGTTATCTCTAACATTGATTATCTCAAATCACGTACTTCAAGTCATGTTAATTATACTTATGAACTACCTGTTAATCAGTTGTTTGTTCCCACCAATTATGCTTTGTTTCAATGGGTAGTAGAAAACATTTGTAAAAATGCCATTGATGCCATGGATGGTAAAGGAAATATTAATTTTTCTATTAAGGAACAAATGAGTCGCGTAATTATAGATATAACTGATACAGGAAAGGGGATACCTCGTTCTAAATTTAAAACAGTTTTTAAACCTGGATATAGCACCAAGTCGCGCGGCTGGGGTCTCGGTTTATCTCTGGCCAAAAGAATTGTAGAAGAGTATCATAAAGGTAAAATATTTGTTTTGTCATCAGTACCCGATAACGGAACAACATTCAGAATTGTGTTAAAAAAATAATTTATGGCTTATAAAGGGGAGATTTTTGCGTTGATGGTTGCCATGTTTTGGGCTTTTACCGCTTTTGCTTTTGAAGATGCTGTGAAAAGAGTAGGTACAGTAAGTGTTAACATCATTCGATTACTATTGGGTTTTCTTTTTATCGGCTTGTTTACGTTGATTTATTATGGTCATTTTTTTCCTATTGGTGCCAGTGTTATACAATGGAAGTATTTACTTATATCAGGACTGATTGGATTTTTTATTGGTGATACACTTTTATTTAAGGCTTTTCAAATATCGGGTGCGGGATTATCAATGCTTATCATGACATTGGCTCCAGCAGTTACCGCAATTTCTGCTTGGTTCATTCTTGGTGAAAAAATGGCAGGATTGGCCGTTTTGGGTTCTATTATTACTATTACTGGTATTGCAATTGTTGTGGCTCCCAAACGTAATGAATGGTCTTCATTTAAATCATATAGGGGATTGATTTATGCATTTGGCGGTGCATGCGGGCAAGGTCTTGGTATTGTATTTAGTAAATTGGGTATGGGATCATACAACGCATTTGCTGCAACTCAAATACGTATTATTGCAGGTTTTGCAGGTTTTATTGTTTTTGCTTTGGCTTTTGGACGTATTAAAAATATGTGGCAGGTTTGGTACAACAAGCCTGCTATGAAAAGTATTATTATAGGTTCTTTTTTTGGCCCTTTTTTAGGCGTCTCTTTTTCTTTGTTGGCTATTCAATACACTTCTGCCGGAATAGCTTCAACCATAATGTCCATTGTACCTGTGCTGCTGCTATTATATTTAGCTATTTTTAAACAACAATCAGTACAATGGAAAGAATGGATGGGAGCATTTATTTGTATTTCTGGAGTAAGCCTTCTTTTCTTACATTAAGCTGCTATAAAGGATAGCAGCCCATCTTTATAAACACCTTTTTTGCTGTTTTATTATCGGCAGTTTGTAAAATTAAAATGTATACTCCGTTTTGAATAGTAAGCAACGGTATACTCTGATTGTATACTAAGCCTTCACTTGCTTTGCTCCCTTGTATATTTTGAATGCTATATTTTGTAAATAGATAGGGTGATATTATTTGAATTATTTCTTGTGAAGGATTAGGATAAACTTGAATGCTGTCATCTGCCAATTCGTTATTCACTATAATGATATTGCTTGTAATTTCAATTGAAATGGTATCATTAAAAAAGTATCCCTCATGATGAATGGTAAAGCGATAAGTTCCAGTTTTTAAATTAGAAAAGTTAAGATAATAATGTCCGTCGTTTCTTATGTCATTAGGATGATTAAGTTTCCCCAGAGAATCTATGCTCACAAAAGAATTTATTTCAAAACTATCACTTACATCATGGATGGCTATTTCCATTTGATTATCATACATAGCAATAAAATCAAAGTGAGCATTTTCTTTAACTTCAAATGCCCCAATATCAGGTTTTCGATAGCGTAAATTCCCCTTAAAGTCATCAGAACAGAAAAGGTTTGTTATACCTAAATTATTTCCTATTATTGTTTGCATACAGGTATCACAGTAAAAATAGTCTTTTTTGATATGTGATGTTTGATCTTGAAAGTAATTGTTTTTCCATTCAGTATACAGAATACTATTTCCTGATTGGCTAATTTGAAACAGACTATCGGTAAAGAAATTGTATCCACTCTTGATTTTCGAGCTGTCATTTATGTTGTATATTAGTGCTTGCGGGATTCCGGGAAAAACGTTATTAAGTGAGTTCAACAGGCTATTTCCTAAACAATGCAACAGACAGGCTCCTGCTATTTCATTTTCTTTAAAAATTCGAACATTATTATGTAAAAATTGAATTAAACTATTAGAGAACAAAAATAAACTGTTTTTTATGCTATTTCCATTTGCATATACCAGATTGTTGCTGATGGTGACTTTTGAAGCAATGGTTTTTACAAAACAATATGAGCCTTCTGGCGATTGATTATTAAATCCAAAGCTATTGCTATTAATATAACTGTAATTCGTATCGCTGCTTTGGATACTAATCGCTGCCATGGCGGGATTATTTGTTGCGAGCAGATCGTCGCTGTTTTTATTTAAAATAAATTGATTGTTTTCAACCAATATTGATTTTGTACTTCTTATTTCGGATAAAAAGGATGATCCTGTTTGGTTTCCAGTAGCAGCAAGAATAGAAAGGTTGGTAAATGTATTGCCAATTATTTCAGAATATCCGCCGGCATTATTTTCAATGCCTATGAGCAAACAACTTTTCTTGGTAATGCCTATAATTCCTGCAGCAATTCCAAATCCAGTGCCTCCAACTTTATTGTTGTTAATAAAGTATTTAGCTTTTCCTGAAGTGCTAATAATATTGAGATTCATTGAAGTTGAGTTTATTCCACTTACTTGAATACCGTTGATGCTATTATTCTTTATACTTATATTACCGTTACTATTACAATAAATGGCATTCATAAGACTCCCACTGCTGCTGCTTTTTGCAACTAGTGATACTTTTTCATTACTATCTCCGATACTATTGTCTTGAATGCTTGCAGTGAATGCATTTACTGATATTGCAGAGAATATTCCCGCACTTGTTCCTGAAGTGCTGGAAGAAATGAATTCGATATGCGATATTCTATTTCGAGCAATATTTATTTCGTTTGAAAGTGATGATTCCACTGCCAGCGGAAAAAATTTTGATGATACATTGCCTTTCCAAATCATTTTTCGCGATGGGTCAATTCCCCCAATTACGTTATCACTTATTTGATATTGATGGCCTTCTGCAATTCGAATACCATAATGTGTTCCAGTAGTAGTTGGAGAAATTGTATCGGACGAGAAAAATCTATTTCTGCTTATATTCCAATTTGTATTGCCACTTGATAAATGAATGCAAGCCATAGATTTGTCTTTTGGATTGATGTGTTCAAATAAGCAATCTTCAATTTTGTTTTTTTGTATTTTTTCTTTTGTTGATGAAGAAGAATAGATGACCTGTATGCTTTGCATAGATTTGCGTCCTTCAAACTGGCAATTTATTATGCTGTTATTACTGCATATCTTTCCCGATGATCCGAAGATTATTGCACCCGATTGCGGAAGGTTATTTGAAAATTGAAAGGAGCAGCCTGAAAGGGTTATAAATTCAGAATCAATTATTTTGCATGCAGATTGATTGTGTTGTAAAGTGAATAGTATTTTCCCACAACCACTGAAGTGAATGAATTTTGAATCATTAAAGATAAATAGAGCACTGTCATAGGTGGAATTAAATGTTATTTGCTTAACATTTTCATCAGGACTGATTATAATTTGTTGATTTAATTGACCTTGAGTATTGATTCTGATAGGGAAAGAATCCAATTCGGACCGATAGGAGCTATCGAGATAAACGAAGGGTTTTTGAATCAATGAATCTGCATGTTGAAAAAGTGTATGCAAATTTTTGAACTGACAATGAGAGGCTGTACCTATTCTTATTTGTCCGTTTAGGTTAATAATAAGGTAAAGACATGCTGATAGAGAAAAAATGATTTTTTTCATATACATTGGGTTTAAGGTTTAAGCCGCCAAAATATATAAAATATCAATAAAAAGAATTTTTAGATGTTTTTTTTACAAGGAGCTATAGCGGGAAAAAGTATCCATTATTTTGGATACATGCGTTTTCGAAACGGGCAAATCTGGAGCATCAGGATGGTCGAGTTCTAGCATCAGACCATCTTTTCCCCTGCGTAGAATTTTTACCTTATCGAAATTAACCATGTAGGAACGATGACAGCGGATGATTTCAGCAGCTTTAAGTTTTTCTTCCAGATTTTTTAGGGTATTCCGGAGCATGTATTTGGATAGTTTTTCTTTTTTAAGGTAGTAGATGCAAACGTAATTATCAGAAGCTTCGAGATACAGTAAATCTTGATATTTAACCGAAAATCTCATTTCATTTTTTTCATCGTAAAAGGGGATCATGTTTTTATTAAGCTCAGGAATAATATTGCTGGATTCCAGGTTATCAAGCTTTTGTTTATTATCTCTATAGGAGAAGTACAACCACATTACTGAATAGGGCAAAAATATTGTTAGCGCAGTATTGCGCATGGATATTTTTATTAATTCGTAGACATCCCTATTGCTTTTTAATACAAAGTGCTCAATCAAAGTATAAAACAAAGCCATAAAGAATACTTCAGCTACAACCCATAAGAAATAATGCCAATAATTGAGGCTTATTTTTTTTCGCAATTGGTACATAATAATACGGCTTATCACCACTACTAATACTCCTGTAAGAATAACCAGACTGGAATATAGAAATATTTGCCAGATTGAGGCTTGTTTGAACCAGATTTTTACATCGAATGGTGAATAGATATTAATGAATAGAAGGGCAAACAAGGCCGTGAACAATATCAACCTCACGATATTGCCTTTTTCTATAATGTAAGCCGGTATTTTGTCTTGTAAATTCATATTTTCTCCAAACCCTACAAAATTAATACATAAAGAATCGAAAAGAGCCTTTGTTGGAATAAATATTTTTTACCCCTGTAAGCAATAATGTACCCCATATTTAAAAATTTCACCCCAAAAATTTCACCCCAAACCCTTAAAATTGACTTTAGCAAATGCATTCATTTAATTTGCACCAATAAATTTTTATTTTATGGAATGTATCGAAGCAAAAGTATCGAAAAAAAGTGGGTTTCAATCTCATTTGGTTTTCCAACGCATTAATAATGATATGGATGTGGTACAGTTGGGCTTCCAGTCTGAATGCCCTTGGGTTAAAATGCTTGATAATGAGCATTTTGGTTTAGATACGGCATTATCATTGGGATTGGCCGATTCTTGTTACTTTTCGAATGTAGAATTTAATTACCCGGTTTTTTTACCTCGAGGTACTTATTATAAATACAGCACGGTACATATACTGCTGCACTCATTTAATGATAGAAATTGGGATTTATACATTAATAAAGCCTACAAACTGGCCAAAGAAACAGGGCAGGCCGTAGTTTTATTTCCAATGGCATTTCATATCAGTCGCATCCCTTGTCAGTGGGTTAATGGGGTAAAAGCAATTGCTGATGAAAGCAGTCGTTCTATTGAATCTCAGATTAAAGCCACTAAATATGCTATCGCAAACCATTTTGCGGAATTACCGCTGCGCTATTTAAAAGCGGTGCACCAAACGGCTGAGGATGTAATGTTATTAAAATCGCATATTGCCGAAGGTCGTTTAATGTATTTTACCTCTGATGCAAGGGTTAGGGTAAAAGGTTATGGAACTGGCGCTTTAATTGCAGAATCGATTCAACATGCATACGCCCATCAATTTGAAAGCCCTGAGGATTTTAGCACTCATGATAAAGAGGTATTTATAACTGGATATGCTAGTTTGGATGCCATAAAGCAGTATTATCAACATTCATTTTACGATGACATTCTTGATAATGGATTTTTAAAAACGCTTATACATGAAAATCCGATATGTCAATATTTTTATGAAAACATAAAAAAATAATTGACTAAATTTTCAAGAACGAATACTCCTCTTTATTTTTTGAAATAGCCACAATTTTGTATGATGCTGCATTGAGTTTCTTAATAGCTTCACGGGTTTTATTTGGACTTATTTCTTTGAATCGATGGTGAAACTCTATTAGTATTTGTTTAATTTCTATTTTGCTGTCAATAACGTCGTCAATTATATCGTATTCGGCTCCTTCAATATCAAGCTTTAAAATATCAATTTTATTATGTTGGAATTCGTTTAGTATGCTTTGAAACTTTTTTACAGGAACTGATACTAAATGAGTATCATTCTTGTTGTAACCCCAGCGATTTATTAATGTGCCGCTTATATGATCTGGATTTTTTGGCAGAAAAAACTGAAGATTTCCATCTGCATTCGAAAGCCCGTATTCATTCAAATAAAAGTTTTCAGGTAGGTTTAAACTTTTAATATATTTTATAGAATCAGGAGTTGGATCAAAGCCATATACTTTGCAATTGTATTTGTTTATTAATTGTAAATCGAAAGAAATATCTTTTCCTAATCCGAATGAATAAACAATACTATTAGCATCAAGTTTTTTTGTAACAACGTAAAATCCCGCACCTTCATTTCCAAAAAGATTTACGGGTATTCGATGCTGAACCAATTGAATTATTTCGCGTCCTTTTAAAAGGTTTTTGAAATAGTAAATCTGATTTTTGAAATAGGAAACGATTGATAACATGTTTTAGAAATTGATTGTAAATTTTCCTGAGATGTGACGACCATAATTTTCAACCACGCCGTTCCATACGCTTAGGGGAATAAAGGATGTATTGTTTAATAGATTGTCGGCATATACACTCATGCTTAGGTATTTATTAAATTTGTAAATGATGTTTACATCTATGTATGGTTGAATAGGAGTGTGGGTATATTTATCTGATGTATTGTCAGAAGGGCTTGTAATTTCAGTGTTGCGATAAATTGAAGTACCAGTTATGCGCAAAGCAGGACTAATTATTAATCGGGTATTAGGAACATACACCGTTAATCCGGTATTGAAAAAATATTTGGGAAAGGTAAGTAGATTATTGTTTATATCGGTGCGTCGGTCATTGTATGCTAATGAAGGATTGATATTAGTTGCTTTGTTTTGAAATAGATAGGTATAATTTGACCAAATTTTTAATTGGCTGTTCAGTGAACCTGATACATCGAATTCAACCCCCCTGGAATAATAATTAGCAACGTTAGCAAAGCGATATTCGGGTAGTATTTTAAGAATGTTTATAAACCCTTTTAGTTCCTGATAGAAAAAATTGGTAGAAAAAATTAGGTTCTTCCATGTTGCGAGAAAAATGAGATCTATTTGCTTCATTTTTTCAGAATTGATGCTGTTACCTCCGGTGGTATGGAAATTGGCTGGCCTTAGGTAACCTGTATTATAAATTAGTTTGATGTCAAAAATTTGGATGGGTGAGTATATCAATGCAATGCGGGGATTAAAAACCAATGCTTCATTTCCTCTTTGTTTATTATAATCGCTGCGGGTGCCAAGATTTAATGTTAATTTTTGAAAACTAATTTTGGAATTTAGAAAACCACCTATTTGATGATCTAGCAAATAGTTGTCGAACCATATTCCTTGAGTGATATTTTTTATACTATCGGGATTAAAGTTATCCATTCTTTGGTTTGGCCCCGCTTTTGTAAATCTGTAATCGGTGCCGGCTGAAACATTAATTCGTTCATCAAAAAATGACTTGCTTGCACTGGCACTTGCAGTAATTCCTCTGTCGCGCCATGTAATATTGGTTAATAAGCTATTTGATTGACCAAGGGTAATGGGTAAATATTCAGCCAAATTATTATCAATACCTAGTTTAAAACAGTAAATTAAATTGTCCCATGTAGTATCGGTATAATTAATATCAATAAATGTTTTATTGGTTTGTAGGTAATTTTTTCTTCCTTGATTTGATTCATACACTCGGTTGAAGAATGCACCTTCGTGATAGTATGTATTGAGGATAAAATTTCCAATGATGGCTTTTGCTTGGAAAAAATGGCCGGGTAAATGATTATCAAGTAATGTTTTGTATTTATAAGTGCCTGCAGGAATCATATTAATTGAAGACGAATCAAAATTTGAAAAATTATTGTTGCGACTTTGCCAAACTTCTCTACCATCAGATTGTGAAGCGGTAGCAGAAAAATAAAAAGAAGAGAATGAATTGAATTTTTTTGCAATTTGCAAATTGCTAACAAAATAGTTTTCTTGACCATAAGTAACCGATGCTTCACCATTACCTTTGACGTTGCTTCCATCTTTAGTTATTATATTTATGATGCCAGACATAGCATCTGCACCCCAAATAGATGATCCTGGGCCTTTGACTATTTCAATATGATGAATATTTGATAAATTATTAGGTAGTTCAATGATATGACCCGGACAAAAATTTTCAATGGAATTGGTTCTATGACCGTCAATCAAAATCAGATATTTCATATTGTTGTCGCTCACATTACCCCTGGAACCAAAAACCCATTCATCCCTATCAGGGATTACCTGAAATCCCGCAACTCTTCTCATAACATCTTTAAGGTCGCGACAGCCCCATTCCTGAATGGTTTGTTTATTAATGATAATAATATTTGATGCTGCGGAATTCATGGTTTCTTCAACTTTTGACGCTGATACTACCCTAAGATTTAACAATTCATTTAAGTTTAATAGATCAATAGGGGCATTGTCTGTTCGCTTCAAAATAACTTTAATTTTTGTGCCACCATAAGCCAACAGTTCTTCAGTGATCATACCTTGTTTTTCAAATACTATAGTTTCAGGAGTTTTTAATTCAAATTCAAATATGCCATATTTATTGCTGCGGTATACTTGTGTATTCCCTTTTATCTTAATTTGTACCTGAGAAAGTACATTTCCTTCTGAATCAGTAACAACACCTTTTATAATATCTTCCTGTCCATAGGAATTGCTCATGAACATAATTGCAAGCAATACAAGAAAGATAAAATTGATTTTAGTAATCATTTTAATAGTACTTTGCCATTTAAGATCAGCATCAAATATACTTATTTAGTTGGTTTTTTTAAAAAAAATAGCATTAATTTGCATTATTGGGCAAATTATTTGCCAAAATGACGGGTTTTACTTAAAATTAGCTGCTATGCGTTTATTGTTTTTATCACTTATTTGT
>JAIFLP010000170.1 GCA_020049015.1 Bacteroidota bacterium
AATTGGAAATTAATTAATTGACTCATTATCCTCCTTTATAGGCTTTTTTAACGAAATTAACAAAATAAAATAACCTATAGTTCCAGATAATAAAGAGGCTATAAGGATTGACATTTTTGAACTAATAACTAAAGCTTCAGAATCATATGCAAGGAAAATTTTAAATAGTGCCATAGTAAAACCAATCCCTCCTAAAAATCCGACTCCAATAACGTAAATCCATTTCAAATCTTCAGGTAATTTACACCAACCAATTTTACTACCTAAAAAAGTAAAAAGAAATATACCCAAAGGTTTACCTATTACTAAACCTGCAATAATTCCAAGACTACTCGCCTGGCATAAAGCTTTAGACCAAAAACTATCCAAAACTATAGCTGTATTTGCCATTGCAAATAAAGGTAAAATAAAATAAGCTACCGGTTTATGCAATAGGTGTTGCAATTTATATGATAGTGAAGTGCCTTTGTTATTACCAAAAGGTATTACAAATGCTAACAAAATGCCAACTATTGCGGGATGTATTCCTGAATGATACATAAAATACCACATAGAAATACCACCAATAATATAAAGCGTTAAATAGTATACTTTTAATTTATTTAAAATTATCAAAATACTAAAAACAATTAACGATAAAGCTAAATAAAATAAAGAAATAAGATTTGAATAAACCAAAGCTATTATTAATATACCTCCCAAATCATCAATTAAAGCAAAAGCTGTAATAAATATTTTTAACGACGAAGGTACTTTAGTTTTGAATAATGATAAAATAGCTATAGCAAATGTGATATCTGTAGCCATGGGAATACCAAAACCTTTTTGAGCAGTCGTATCAAAATTAAATATCAAAAAAATAATCGCTGGAACAATCATCCCCCCAATAGAACCTATTATAGGAAAAGCAACACTTTTAATATCAGATAATTCTCCCTTATAAAACTCTCTTTCTAATTCCAAACCTATCATCAAAAAGAAAATTGCCATCAAACCTTCGTTTATCCAATAAACCAAACTTTGTCCCCCAATATCAGTTTGCCAAAAATTTATATAATCAATCTGCAAAGGTGAATTAGCAATAACTAGTGATAGTATGGTAACCAAAAGCAATAGTAAGCCACCCAGCTTTTCGCTATTAAAAAACTCATTGTATAATAATGTTAACTGGGTCATTACAGTATATTAAAAAACACAAGCAATATAAATAATAAACAATCTCAAAAGAATCTTTGTTTAGTCTACACAAAATTAATTCAAAATTCAATACATTGCATCATTAATTATTAAATATGGCAATTAAAGATTTTCGTCCCATCAAGAAAGGTGACAAAAAAACAATACGTGGCTGGTTAGCTTACGATTGGGCCAATTCGGTTTTTAACCTCACCATCAGTTCGGCTGTTTTTCCAGCCTATTACACGGCTATTACACAAATTAATGGCACTGATAAAATCAATTTTTTTGGTTTTGAAATTATCAATACGGTACTATATTCTTGGACTCTTTCTGCAGCTTATTTATTGGTCGCTATTTTTTCGCCTTACCTTGCCGCATTAGCCGACTATACTGGCCGAAGAAAACTATTCATGAAAATATTTGCGTGGATGGGAGCTGTTTCTTGCGGGCTTTTGTATTTTTTTAATTCGCAACGCATCGAATTCGGTATTCTGGCCTTCGGATTTGCTACCATAGGCTATGGAGCCAGTTTGGTTTACTACAATTCATTTCTTCCCCTTATTGCCGAACCCAAAGACCAAGACATGATAAGCGCCAAAGGCTTTTCTATGGGTTATGCGGGAGCTATTGTTTTACTGTTAATAAATATTATCACCATACAATTCCATAAACAAATTGGAATCCCCGACGCCATGGAAGCACAACGCATTGCCTTTGTTTCAGTTTTTTTATGGTGGTTCGGATTTTCATTTGTCACTTTCACTCGTTTGCCCAAATATACTTTTGGAGAAAGAAAAAAAGGCGAAAATATTTGGAAAAAAGGCTATACCGAACTCATTGATGTATTTAAAATAGCTAAAAAAACACCCCTGCTGCTTAGCTTTCTATTCGGATATTTTTTCATGTTCATGGGAGTGCAAACCGTCATGTCAATGGCTACTCCTTTCGCTTCAAAAGAATTGAATATTCAGATTATGATTCTTATTGTAATCATATTATGCATACAATTTTTAGGAATCGCAGGCGCCTATCTCTTCGCTTTTGTGTCTAAAAAAATAGGAAATTTTAAAGCCCTAACAACCGGTATATTCTTATGGATTATTATTATACTAAGTGTCTATTTAGTACAAACCACCGGACAATTTATCATCATTGCATGCTGTGTGGGATTGATTATGGGAGGCTCGCAATCATTAGCCCGATCTACTTATTCAAAACTACTTCCTGAAACCAAAAAACACAGTTCATTTTTCAGTTTTTTTGATGTGATGGAAAAACTCGCCACTGTTTTGGGTACGTTAAGTTTTGGTTTAATAGAAAACTTCACCGGCAGCATGCGCAATGCGGTGTTTGCTATTTCGGGATTCTTTTTTATAAGTTTGTTGATACATTTGAGATTGGTATATAATAGTGGTCAAATCTTCATCCCAACCTTAAGCATCAAACCCGAATTAACTCCCCCATTGGAATAAGGTTGTGAGAAAATCTTTAAGCCCAGCAAATACTTGCTATTGAACAAATAAGTATACTCCATTACAATATTAGCACCAAATGATTTGTCATTTCCATATGAATAATACTTATTATCAAGAATATATCCTTGCGGAACTGTATATGAAAGATTACAAAAGCTTAATCCCGCACCCAAACGCAAATCATATTTTCCATTATTTCTAAAGGGAGAAAAAAAGAATAACCCATTTCCTTGTGTAAAAGAAACATGCTCATAAGCTCCATAGTTACTACTGCCCAAACCTATTGACAATGCGCTTGAAAAATAGGAATTCAGTCTATAGTTCAATTCATTCTCATAATTGAATGTACGCATATCACCACTAGCTAATAGTGAAACTCCAACTCCAAGTCTGATATCAAAGCTCTTATTATTATCTTGAGCTATTATTGGAAAAGTGAAAATAAATGTTATAATAAGCGTTAAAATTCTACTATTCATAATCATCAAAATTATCTATTAGTTCATTATTTATTTTTGCATTCCAATTTTGAAATTTTTGCTGCGAGTTGGTTATCTAATAACTGACTCGCTTTTTATTCATTCTATATTTAAACTGCCTTTTACCTCCTGTTTTTAATTTATACTAAGTGTATTTACGTCAAAATATATCATTACGCCGCCAAATAAAATATATTAATCTGTAAAATGCAAATTCATTAACAATAAAATGCGCTTGGGGGGGGTGTTTTAATGCGTACAATCAATGAAAGAATATAGTAAATTGAAATACAAGTAATAGCAAATTACCTCAACCAATCAAGATAATTACCCAGATGAATTTGTTCAGAAGAAAATACGTTTAAAATAATAATCTCTAAATCTCCCTAATTCCGTCAATTAACTGACGCAATTTTAATAAATTCCGTCAACGAAGTAGATAAATTCAATTTAAAACGCCGCCATCAATAAATCAATATCTTTTGAAGGAATACCAAAATGCTTTCCTATATAATGATTGGTGAGGATGCCATTAAAGATATAAATCCCATTTCTAAAACCACTATCCATTCGTAACATTTGCGGCATGCCTCCCGCATCGGCGGTCTTTAATAAAACAGGTAAAAATACATTGCTCAATCCAATGGATGCTGTACGCGACACCCTAGATGAAAAACTGGCAACACTATAATGTATAATACCGTATTTGGTGTAAACAGGATCATTTAATGGCCTCGCTTCCGATGTTTCTATACATCCTCCATAGGGTATGCTAATATCAACAATTACGGAGCCTTTTTTCATACTGCGCACCATTTTTTCTGTAATGTAAAAACGGGGACCACTATCCAACGATTGTCTTGCTCCAATAACCACATCGGCCGATTTTAAAGCTTTATCTAACACAGAGGGATGAAAAACCGAGGTATATAAATTTACTCCTACATTATTTTGCAATTGCACCAATCCATGTACAGAATTATCGAATACTTTTACAAAGGCACCCAAACCTGTAGCTGCCTTAACTGCAAATTCTGCCGCCGTTCCCGCACCTATTATAACTACTTCGGTTGGCGTTATTCCCGATAATCCACCCAACATAACGCCTTTTCCTTTATGCGATGTGCTTAGATATTCTGCTGCTACCAAAATTGAGGATGTCCCTTCTAGTGAACTCATCGATCGTACCACAGGATAACAACCCGTTTCATCTTTTATATTTTCAAAAGCTATGGCAGTTACTTTCTTTTCCATCAACTTTCTGATGTATTCTTCCGTTTGCAGATTGCTTGAAAGGGTAGATAGAATATATTGCCTTCCCTTCATCATATCAATCTCTTCAATGCTTGGGGGTGCAACTTTTAAAATAATATCTGCTTGATAAATAGATGTCTTATCCGACATAATAATTCCACCACGATCACTGTAATCCAAATCACTATAATTGGCAGCTGCTCCGGCACCTGATTCAACCATTATCTCATGGCCCATATTTACCAATATCTCCACCGCTTCGGGAGTTAAACATACCCTATTTTCGAAATTTTCCTTTTCTTTAGGTACACTTATCACAAGCTTTTTGCTGCCTTTTCTGCTTGCTAATTTTTCTTCTTGGGGCATTAATCCGGTCATGCCTAAGGCAAATTTAATGGGGCTGGTCTCCTGAGATGCCATAATTCCAATAATTATATAATTGCTATAAGAATTTTATTCAGGTAAAGGTATAGTAAATTTTAAGATTTTGCTACTTCCACTCCAATTTTCTTGATCCCTTACCTGTTTCAGAAATACTTAACTTTAAAACAGTGCTGGGCAAAATACTTTCAATACGCTCAGGCCATTCTATGAAACAATATGCGTCCCCATAAAAGTATTCTTCATAACCAAAATCATATACCTCTTCAATACTTTTTATTCTATAAAAATCAAAATGGAACACATCAAGTCCTCCTGATGTTTTATACTCGTTTACAATAGCAAAAGTAGGACTGTTCACTATATCAGTAACACCTAATTTGCTACATACTTCTTTAATTAAAGTTGTTTTACCCGCGCCCATATCACCATAAAAAGCAAGGGCTTTTTGATTCTTCAAACCCTCCAAAACCCACATGGCTGCCAAATCTAATTCATCTATAGTATACTCGAAAACGTTATCCATACTTACCTCCCCGATAAACCCACTACTGGAACCAACATTTCTTCCATAGAAATACCTCCATGCTGAAAAGTATTCTTATAGTAATTAACAAAATGATTATAATTATTTGGATAAACCAAAAAATCTGCTTCCAATGCAAAAATAAAAGTTGATGTTAAATTAATTATAGGCAAATGAATATCAGAAGGTTTTCGAACCTCATAAACTTCTTTGGGATTATAATTCAAATTGCGTCCCATCTTATAACGCAAATTTGACGAAGTATCCCTATCTCCAACCACCTTAACCGGATTAAATACCCGAACTGTTCCATGATCGGTAGTGAGCACAATTTTATAACCTGCTCCTGAATATGTTTTAATAATCTCTTGCAAATTGGAATTTTTAAACCACGATAAAGTTAAAGATCGATATGCTTTTTCATCATTTGCTAATTCCCTTATCATTTCTACATCGGTACGCGCATGCGAAATAGAGTCGATAAAATTATAAACCAAAACCGTTAGCTGATGGTTTTTATAATTAGAAAAATGATCGGTTAATTTCTTTGCCGTCTTATCATGTTTTACTTTCTCAAAATAAAAACCTTCTTTATAACCCAATCGGGCTAATTGATTGCGCAATAATTCTTCTTCGTATGCATTCTTTGAATCACCTTCATCATCCTCACCTATCCACAATTTTGGATATATTTTCTCTATTTCTAATGGCATCAATCCCGAAAATATAGCATTGCGGGCATATTGAGTTGATGTTGGTAAAATACTGCAATACAAATCATCTTGATCTATTTTGCAATAATCATTAACTACTGTTGCTAAAACTTTCCATTGATCGTAGCGTAAATTATCAACCACCAAAAACAACACATGCTTATGCTCATTTAAGGCAGGTAATAAATAGTTTTTAACAAGACTCGTAGACAATGCGGGCTTTTCTTTTACCTCTGGTCGGAACCATTTAGCATAATTATTCTTTATAAACTTACTAAACTCTTTATTTGCCTCCGTTTTTTGCATTCTAAGTACTTCTTCCATATCCTGAGCATTGCCCGACATTTCAAGCTCCCAGTATACTAAACGACGATAAATCTCTTTCCAATTTTCAATATTTACAGCTGATTGAATTAACATACCCAAACGCGAAAACTCGGCCTGATAATCAACTGTATTTTGCTCTTGAATCAATCGCTTGTTTTCGGTGTTCTTTTTTATGCTCAATAAAATTTGATTCGGATTCACCGGCTTGATGAGATAATCAGATATTTTGGATCCAATTGCCTGCTCCATAATATTCTCTTCCTCATTTTTTGTGATCATAACTACCGGTATATTTGGTAGCATTTTTTTAATCTCCGATAATACTTTCAAACCATTAAGTCCGGGCATATTTTCATCGAGAAAAATCAAATCAACCGGTGTTGATGCCACAATCTTTAAAGCATCATTTCCATTTGTAGCAGTGATGATTTCATAGCCTTTATGCTGCAAAAACAGGATGTGCGGCTTTAATAAATCTATCTCATCATCAGCCCATAGGATTTTTATCATATCAGATTCATTTAGGGTTTAGGAAATTACCATTTCGTTAATCAACGAGCATAATGTCCTTTGAAAAATTTCATGTACTTACTATCCAATCCATCTTTTAATAATGTCTGATAGTTCGCTTCAGTTATTATAAAAATATTTGGTGATGCAGCTTTTATATCTTTGATTACCGAAGGGGTGCGCATGCTTAAATCGAAATAATTCAATGCTTCAGCACGATTCTTAAACGACTTTACAAGAACAGCCTGCGATTTTCCAATCTTATCGGCTACAACAGCAAAAGTAGTTTGAGGAAAAAAGTCAAGGTTGAAATTAACCAAATTAAAATTAAGCTGATTAACATCGCCATCAGTGCCCGCTGATATAACAAAGAAATGAATTTCTTCATCGCCAGGTTTATAAATTTCAATAGCTTCTTT
>JAIFLP010000052.1 GCA_020049015.1 Bacteroidota bacterium
TCTAAAAGCCCTGGAATTCCTTGTAGTGAGAACTTTGCTTTTTTTATTCGGTTTATTGCTGGGTCTATTGAATAGTTATAAGAAGTGCGAAAATCAACTTTTTCAATAATAGTATTATTAAAAGCGGCTCTGCTAAGGTCACAATTATCAAACAGTGAATCTGTCAAGTCACACTCGGTAAAATCGACTTCTTGTAATTGTGAATTTTTGAAAGATGTTTTCTTGATTTTTATCTTAAAAAAGGAGGAATGGTTTACATTGCAGCTTTCAAAGCTAAAAGAAAGTCCAAATTCGTTACAACTGTCAAAGTGCAGTCCTAACATTTTACAGTTTAAAAATTTAATGTCTCTAAAAACAGTTTTTACTATTTTAGCCAAACTGAAATTACATGTTGAAAACTCGCAATCGGTAAATTTAAAATTAGACAGATCGCTGTTAGAAAAATCGCAATTAAGGAACCTACAGTTTTCATACTCTGCAATGGACAATGGTTTAATTTTAAAATCAAGCTTGTCAAATAATTTATCCTCTATATATTCATGTTCCATATCATGCAATGCGTTATATCTCCTTTAACACTAAATATACAGTATAAACAATATAAAAACCAAATAAAACAGCTGCTTCCCAGCGATCTAACTTTTTCTTTTTTCCGGTAAGCATGGCAGTAAAAAGAAAAATAGTACCCCCAATTAAGATATATAAATCTAAATTAAAATTAGGATTAAACGCTACAGGTTTGATGATGCAGCTAATAGATAAAATAAAAAGGATATTAAAAATATTGGAACCAATAACATTACCGATAGCAATATCGGCATTTTTTCTTAGTGCTGCCACAATTGACGTTACCAATTCAGGCAATGAAGTACCGGCAGCAACAATAGTTAAACCGATGATTTTTTCACTTATTCCCAATTCTTTTGCAATACTAACACTATTAACAACAACAATATGCCCACCTAAAATTAAACCTATTAAGCCTACAATAATTAAACTCCAAATCTTTATTGCCGATTTTGTATTTACGTCAATAGAAGTTTGCGGTTCTTTCTTCATTTGCTTAAATACGTAGAACAAGAAAAGACAGAACAAAACAAGGAGAATTAATCCATCAAACCTACTTGAATAAGTTTGTCCGCTAAACTGAAAATCATTTAATAAAAACAATAACAATACAGCAACAAATATCGAAATAGGAATTTCTTTCCATGCTGTAGAAGATTGAACAGCGATAGGAAAAATTAATCCTGATAAACCCAGAATAAAAAACAAATTGAAATTGTTACTTCCAATAATATTCCCCAAAACAATGTCAGAATAACCATTAACAGAAGCAATAATATTCACCACTAATTCAGGAGCTGAAGTTCCGAAAGCAACTATTGTAAGTCCGATAACTAAATCAGATACATTGTATTTTTTTGCCAACGCCGAAGCACCATCAACAAGCCAATTAGCTCCAAAAATTAGGGTAGTAAAACCAAGCAAAACTAATAAAACTAGAATATTCATAGTTAAAATATTTAATTAAACAATTAACTTAGCCAACTGGTAATAAATAGTGATTCCGAACAATAAATTAAACGGAAAAGTTACACCCAATGCACCAGTTAAATAGAGGGTAGGATTGGCATGCGGCATTGCAATTCGTATAGCAGCAGGTGCTGCTATATACGAAGCACTAGCAGCCATTGTAGCCAATACAGTACAACCACCAATGGATAAACCGATAATTTTTCCAGCAAAAACGCCGAGTGATCCCGAAATAAGAGGCATTAGTATTCCGAAAAGTAATATTTTCCATCCTGCCTTCTTCAAATCGCTGATGCGGGCTGAAGCTATAATACCCATCTCTAACATAAATATGGCCAGAAAACCTTTAAATAGATCGAAAAAGAAAAAGTTTAATTGTTTATTCCCACTAAACTCAATATACATACCAATGAATAACCCACCCGCTAATAGCAGAATACTTTTTCCCAAAAAAACCTCATGAATGAGCTTTTTAAACCCAAAACTTTCAGCTTTGCGGGTTCGAAGCTTATAATATCCAATTGCAGCAGCTATTGCGGGAATTTCCATCATTTTTTAAATAGCTTATAGCTACAGCAAATGTAACGGCACTTACAGAGCCATAATGAGCTGCCATAGCAATGGAATCATCAAATGACATTTTAAACCATTTTCTGGCCACTAAAAAACCAATTGCGGTAATTGTAATTCCTAGTATAATAGTTATTAAAGAGGGTAAGAGAATTTTATCAATACCGGCTTTCTGTATTTCAATACCGCCTTTTATTCCTATAGCCAATAATAAATAAATACTTAAAACATTATAAAACGACTCAGGGATTTTAAGGTCAGATTTCACTAAACCCGCACCCGCACCCAAAACAAAAAAAAGTACTACTGGATCAAAAATTATCATTTTTTCTATTTTATTTTAGATCAAAACACTTTTACAATTGATTGGTTCATTCGTACTGCTCCATTTTATCAAAAATGGTAACTGGTGCAACAGACGATTGTATTTTAATATTCACTATAAGTTCTTCGGTACCATTTTGAAAACAAACTTCATGAATCAATTTGATTAACTTCATGATCGTATCGTATTCACCTTCAACTACAGTTTCGAAAGGACAAACCTTATAAGGCAGTTGAGATGCTTTAATTACTTCAATTGCCTTGTCGACGACCTTATAGGGATGCATTCCTGCCTTTAAAGGTAAAACTTGTATGGCTACATTAATTTGTGGGTTCATCAATTATATATTATTTGCCTGTAAACTTACGTAAAATTATACTGATTAGAAAATTCTATTTGCTTAATAATAAGAGGTAATTAATACTTAAAACAATTTTTATCTCTTTTTTAATTTCAATAAAAGTCCTGGATATATTACTTATCATTTTTTTTTATCTTTACATTTAAGTTAACACTAAGGATACACAATTTATGAGAGATTATTTACTAATTTTTGTATTTTTAATACACACAGCACTAAGCTATGCAACTGATTACTATATCAGTTCCAACGGCAACGACAGTAAAGACGGGAAGAGCGAAGGCAACGCATGGAAAAGCATCCAAAAAGTTAATGATTTCGCATGGTCACCGGGCTTTGTATCAGGAGACAGAATCCTTTTTGAAGGCGGAAAAACCTTTACCACCAACAGTTCATTATATATAGAAACAGACAAAACGAAAGGAACAGCATCGAGTCCGGTTACATTTAGCTCATACGGAACCAACAAAGCCATCATAAAAGCCAAAGCAAGTGATGCTGTTATGATTTGGGTACCCTCCAGTGGCACGATAGGCATGGGACTGAAATTTACAAATCTCATTTTTGAAGGCGACAGTGTTCCCGTTTCAGGTCCTAAAAGCGCACATGGCATACTTGTTTGGTCAGACGGTGCTAGCAATGTAGATTATTTTCATGTAGAGAACTGTGAATTCAGAGGCTTTGCAGGAAATGGACTCTCTACTGGTCGTTCGGCAGGCAAAGGAAGAATTACAAATATAACTGTAAGGAACGTAAAAGCATACCAGAACGTAGGTGCAATTGGTGTTTCTCCACACTCAGGTACTGGTATTGTAATTGCCGGTGCCGAAAATGCCCTCATTGAGCATTGCATTGCTTACAAAAACGGAAAAAATAATAACAATGCGGGTGGCCCTGTTGGTATTTGGTTTTGGGATACAAAAAACGGAATCATCCAACATTGCGAATCGTATGATAATGAAACAACCAATGGCGATGGCGGCGGTTTTGATTTAGATGGCGGCTGCCAAAATTGCACCATTCAATATTGTTACTCGCATAATAATGCGGGTGCGGGATATTTATTCGCTCAATTTGGTGGTGCAAGTGCATAT
Organism: Bacteroidota bacterium; assembly: GCA_020049015.1. Taxonomy (GTDB): domain Bacteria; phylum Bacteroidota; class Bacteroidia; order Bacteroidales; family DTGW01; genus JAIFLP01. The sequence goes on from JAIFLP010000052.1 coordinate 3,887, forward strand.
GGACCTCTAACAGGCAATGTCATTCGGTACAATGTAAGTCAAAACGATGGCCGAAAAAAGAGTTTTGGCAGTGTGTATTTTTGGGGTAATGGAGGATCCGATATTGTTGGAAGCAACGAAATTTACAATAATACTTTTTATATGGGCGGAACAACTTCTAACGGAACTCCAGCTTGTATAGGCTTTTTGGGCGGAGCTGTTAGCGGAATTAAAATATTCAATAACATCTTTATTGCTGCATCCAATTACTATATAATTGATGCACCTGAAGCTTTTTCCTCAACCAAAGTATTGCTGCAAAATAATGCTTATTATGCTATGCCGGGTACAACATTTAAAATAAAATGGGGCGGCACTACCTACAACTCACTAGAAGCATGGAGAAATGCCACAGGTCAGGAAAAAAATGGAACAAGCAATCTTGGGTATGAAGGCGATCCCATGCTTTATAATGCAGGAAATGGTGGTACATTAAATAATACGAACATACTTAACTCTTTAACAGCATACAAACTAAAAGACAATTCACCATTAATTGATGCCGGTATTGATTTAACTAAATCACCTTATAATCTATCAAATACAGGTGCGCGTGATTATTACAATAACAACATCCCTTATGGTGGCAAATATGATATTGGGGCACATGATACCACGACAACAGACATCCTCAATTCTTCATTAAAAAATAAAGAAAATAAAGAAATTCTTATCTCTCCAAATCCAGCTACTACTGCTATAACAATTAATGATGAAAAAGAAATTGATCAAATTACGATTATCAATTCTTTAGGTATACCCGTATTAACAATGTCAAATCTAAACCAAAAAGTGTATGTGATGAATATCGAAACACTTTCAAGAGGCATTTATTTTATTGAAATCGCCGACAAAAATGGAAAGACGATGCGGAGACTAATTAAAAATTAAAGATCTAAACTCTACATTTTTATGCGCCATTTTGTCACTAAAAACCTTTTGGTACTACAATTGTTATTGAAGGATATATAAAAAATAAAAAATATGATAGGGATTTATGTAATTTTGGGAATTTTCATGCTCATCAGTTGGCTAATAAGCATGAGATTAAAGAATAAAATTAAAGAATACTCGCAAATACCGGTTGGATATAACTTAACAGGTAAAGATGTGGCTGAAAAAATGCTTAGGGACAATAGTATTTATGATGTAAAGGTAATTTCAACTGAAGGGGAATTGACCGACCATTACAATCCGATTAAGAAAACGGTAAACTTAAGCACCGCTGTTTATAATGGCTCACATGTGGCGGCGGCAGCCGTTGCTGCACACGAATGCGGGCATGCAATTCAGCATGCAAAGGCATATAGTTTCCTGCAATTTAGATCGGCTATTGTACCGGTGGTTAGTTTTGTATCTAATTGGGTACAATGGGTTCTTTTAGCAGGAGTTTTATTAATAACAGTAATGCCTGGTATATTATTTTTAGGAATTATTTTGTTTGCATTTACCACACTGTTTAGTTTTATTACTTTACCGGTAGAATTAGATGCCAGCAAAAGGGCACTTGTTTGGTTAAACCATAGTGGAATTACTGATTCAAATAGCCACCCGAAAGCCAAAGACGCTCTTAACTGGGCTGCATATACCTATGTAGTGGCTGCACTTTCTTCTTTGGCTACGCTGGTGTACTATATCCTAATCTTTTTAGGCAGAAGAGATTAGTTTTATAAGATTGATTATCTGTATTTTACAAATAATGTAATAAATAATTTACCTATCACTTAACAAAATTGGGTTTAAATGTCTATATTTAAACCCTATTTTGTTAAAAGCTTTTACGCATATGAATTTAAGATACCTATTGGGGCTAATCCCAAAGACTACAGACATGGAGACCAAGTACGAAGGCCTGGTTAAAGAGTTTAATGAATTAAACGAGTACTCTGCCTCTGATGAGCTTAAGCGTTATTTGGAATTGAAACAATTGGTTCAATCTGCTTCGTTCAAACAAAAAGAAGCTTCGGTAAAAGCTCAAAAGTTTAACAATACAAGTGAATTTCAACAACTCACGAAATACCAATCTTTAAAAAAGTCAGATAGGATAAAAACTTTTTACAAAGTCAAGAATGCTGACATTTTGGCAAGATTTAAAAGTTTAGATGCTTCAAAAGAATTGAAACAATATGAAGAATTATCGGCTTTTGTAAATTCATCAGCTTTAATTTCTATAAAAGCTAAAGGTAAAAAAGAGTATAAGCAAAGCCCTGAATTTATTAAAGAACAAGAATTTATCGCTTTAAAGAAAAGTGCTCGTTTCAAAGAATACTTTAAATTCAAAGCATCTAACGATCTGAAGACATTTACCTCGGTTGACAATTCTGGAGAAATAAAAGAATTTGAAAAATTAGAAAATTTTGTTCAAGGAGCTGAATTTAAAAAGGTACAAGATTATTATTTGCTTCCATCAGCTAAAAAATGGGAGATGACTGAAGAATTCAAAAAACTACAGGAATTCATTTCATTAGATAAATCAGATCGCATAAAATGGTATTTCAAAATAAAAGATTCCAACAAATTTGACATCCTTAAGAAATGGAAATTATCATTTGAAGATCATTTTAATAGCAACACCCTTGATAAAACAAAATGGATTACTCGTTATTATTGGGGCGACAAGCTTTTAAACGACGCCTATTCACTGGCTACCGATGCACATTTCTTTACTGATGGTAAAAATATTGAAATATCAAACAGTATTTTAAAAATAACCACCAAAAAAGAAAATGTAAACGGAAAAGCTTG
>JAIFLP010000005.1 GCA_020049015.1 Bacteroidota bacterium
GAAACACAAGCAAGCACAGTAATATATAGAATTTCGGGATTGAATTTAACATTCACTTTTCCCTTTTCAGCCTTTTCAAATGTATTGGTAACAATACTTTTTAGATAAGTAAACATAAACAATTAATTAAGCAATTCATAAATATCTTCTTTATCAAGCTGGCGGAAGGGGTTATTAGAATTAATAAATGTCTCGGCCAAACCTGATTTCTTTTTCTGTAATAATTGAATTTTTTCTTCAATTGAATTAAGTGTGATAAATCGGTATACAAAAACACTCTTCTCCTGCCCTATTCTGTGTGCACGACTGATGGCCTGTTCTTCGCGAGCCGGATTCCACCATGGATCGAGAATAAAAACATAATCAGCTGCTGTTAAATTGATACCCGTACCACCTGCATTTAAAGAGATTAAAAATATACTTGCTTCCTGCGAATTTTGAAACTCATCAATTGCTTTGCGTCGATCCAAAGCAGACATTCTACCAGTAAGTGTAACAAACTTATATGCTTTGCTACTGATATACTTTGAAATCAACTCTAAATGTTTCACATAAAATGAGAAAATCAATAATTTATGATTTCCTTCAATTACACTATCTATATTGCGTAAAATCTCATCATATTTACCAGAATCGCCTGTGTATTCTGAATCAGTGAGTGCGGGATGATTAGAAAGTAATCTGAGCTTGTTGAGCGCTTTAAGAATCAGAAATGAAGACTTGCCCATTCCACCTTCATCAATACTTTCCATAATAGCATTTCGAACCTTACTGCGTTCGTTTTCGTATATTTCTGATTGTTCATCAGTCATTTCGCAAAACACAACTTGTTCAGTAATGGGAGGTAATTCAGGGACTACATCCTCTTTTTTTCTTCGCAAAATAAAAGGACTTATCAATTGCTGAAGCCTTTGCTGTTGCTGTTCATTCTGTCTCCGCTCAATAGGATGTACATACTCTTCGATAAAATAATTTAGAGAGCCCAACAGATTGGGATTAACAAAATTCATTTGAGTCCATAAATCGGTTAATGAATTCTCAATGGGCGTACCAGTGAGAACCATTCGGTACTTTGATTTAAGCTTAAGAACCGATTGATAGGATTTTGAAACAGCATTTTTAATATACTGACTTTCATCGAGGATGATATAAGTAAAATTAAAAGTAGACAAATAATCAACATCATTTCTCACAATGCCATATGAAGCAAGCACAATATCGGTATTTTCAATATCAACGGCATGGCGATTTTTCAGAGTGCCCGTATATTTTTGCACCCTCAATGAAGGGGCAAAACGTTTTAATTCACGTTCCCAATTATGAATTAAAGACACCGGCATAACAATTAAGGAGGTAACAAAAGATTTAAAATCGACATTTTCCATTGCATCAAATAATGATAACTGACCATTTAAATTCTTTGCAAGGGGTTTTAACTCAACTTTGCGCAAGTGAGCATCCTTTATATATAAAAGAAGAGCAATGGTTTGAAGCGTTTTACCCAAACCCATATCATCGGCCAGGCAACCACCAAAACCATTTCTATAAAGTTGCTGCATCCAAAAATATCCTTTTTTCTGATATGGGCGGAGGGTTGCTTGAATGCCATCAGGTAATTCAATTTCATTTTCATCAAAAAGAGTTAAACTTTGTTGCAGCTTTTCTATCTCATCAGAATGTACACCCTCATCAATGGAAGTAACAATACCAAAATGGTGTTTTTCCAAACGGATATTATTATCTTGATCTTTTCCTACAGCAAGTAAATCTTTGTATTTATCGAACCAAGCATCGGGCAATACTGCAATTTCACCATTGGGTAAAGTAAACTCACGAATATCGTTCAATATGTATTTACGCAATTTTACAAAAGGTATTTTAAAATCGCCAAAACAAACCATCGCATACACATCAAACCAGTCGTTATCTTGCTTAACATCTAATTGTAAGTCTACCGTACCGGTAAAATAATCCTTCAAGCTCGTTTTTTTAATTAAATCAATTCCATTTTGCGGTAAAATCATGCTGTTTTGATTGATCCACTGAATGAATGATTGAAAAGGATAGTTTGGATTTGCAAGCTCGGTAAGTTTAAAATAATTTCCATTATCGCGAACAACGCCATAATCAAAAAGTGTTTTTATAATCGAAGTTTCCCAAATAATATCGCGGGTAATTTTAAGAAATCGGAATGAATCGTTATACTCCTCAGTGAGGACAATAATATTCCTTTCGTCCTTAGATTCAATAGAAACATCGCCATATTGAAAATACAAACAAAAAGCGGGCTCATATTTTAAATCTGTTTCAATATGCAAAACCGCACTTTTTGAACCAGAAAATTCACGAATTTCGAAACCGGAAGCATTTACCTCATAATTCTCAATAGCAGGTTTTATAAAGGTTTCGAAATAAACTTTTTGAGTATTTAAGGGAACTTGAATAAAATCTTTCTTAAAAAAAGGCAGCAGTTTTTTTGCATTTAAATTCGGTATTTTACATAAAAAACTATCAATTAAAAGTATACAAGGCTCATAAGCAATAATCTGACAAACAGACTTTGAAAGTTGAATATTTTTATTCCCAATGCGAACCGTTAGAAAATACTTTAACTGATCGTATTCTTTAATAAAATTGAAAACTACCTGCACTGGATCCTTAGGAATGTATACACGGCTATCATCATGAATTACTTTGCTCACCTTATCCCTCAAAAAAATGGGTATATCAGACTGAAAAAGCTCGTCATAAATAGAACCGATTCTTCTATCTAAGTAATTGCGTACATAATTCAAAGTAATTTCGTCAATATTTTCTACAAATTCTTTGATGCTTTTCTTTTTTCCAAACGCAATATGAATACCTTGTTCGGTAATTTCTGAAAAACGAGAAAAGAGTTTTCGATGGCTTATGGTATAAGGGAAATCGGCTGCGTCAATCAAAGATTTGCTTACCATTTCATAAATCTCATAAAAAGGTTTGCCCGCCACTTTTGTGACAATAAAAGGCAGCAGCAACTCACCAAATTTTCGATGCCCGGATATTAAAACTACAAATAGCCTATTCATTAACCGATCTTAAGTCTTAATTTTAGTAAAACTATTGAACCAGCAAAGGTACAACTTTTTGTAAAATGTAAAAAGCTTAAAAACAAAAGAGATTATATTTTGTAAATTGTTAATATTTTCTGAAATTTGCAACACAATTAAAAAAAGATGATCAGACACTTACGTACTATCTATTTAGTAATCAGCATTATTGTTGTTTCGTGCAAAACAACAGCCCAAATAACAAGTAGTCCTGAGGTGATTAAATCTAACAAAGTGATTCAATTCGAGGGAAAAAAATTTTATGTTCACATTGTAAAAAAAGGTGAAACCCTATATAGCATTAGCAAAGTATATCAAGTAAGCCAAGAAGATATTATCAAACATAATATAACAGCAGCATCGGGACTGCAGCCAGACCAATTATTGAGGATACCTGAAAGCCAGCCACAAATCAATACAACAGCTAACAAAACACTTACCTATCAGGAGCATATTGTAGAAGCGCAGCAAACGCTATTTTTCATCTCCAAAAAGTATGATATCACAGTGGAAGATTTAAAAACTGCAAATCCTGAATTGCTTAGCACAAGTATCCAAATAGGTCAAAAGCTTAAAATTCCGATAAAAAAGAATATTTCCGTAATAACAGAACCCATAACACTAGGAGCAGATACAGGAAAATACATTTTACACACGGTAATACCGCAGGAAACACTCTACTCAATATCAAGACAATACCAAATCAGCATTGAAAAAATATTGCAATTAAATCCGCAAGTGGCTGAAGAAGGCTTAAAAGCCAATGAGAGCATTAGAATACCTCAAAGCCATCAATTTAGCATACTATCAGATAGTTTAACAAAAGCAAATAATAATTTCCAAGGCGATAGTCTATTATTAGTAAAAAGAAAAGTCAGATGTGATTCTATAGCATTGCACAATAGTGATAAGAGTCCGTTGCAAGTAAGCCTTTTGTTGCCCTTTTTCAGTCATATTACAGAACAGCATCAAGAAGAACCCAGCGAATTAAAAGAAGATGAACAAATAGCAACAACTGGAAAAATTCAAAGTACCTATATAAATGCTACCGGAGCGCGCTTTATGGAATTTTATTGTGGTTCATTGTTAGCATTAGAAGAATTAAAAAATCAAGGTATATCGGTAAACCTTCATATTTTTGATACAGAAACCAGCAAAGGAAAGCCTTCGCAACTATTGCAAAATCCTCAATTCGTTAAATCGTCATTGGTAATAGGGCCGGTTTTTACCGATCAAGTAAAAGCCTTAGCTCAATTTTCGAATTTATCTGGCTACCATTTAATTTCACCGGTATCAACAAGAGAAGAAGCGCTTATAAATAATAAAAATGTGTTTATGATCAACACCGCCCGCAAAGTGGAATTACAAAATTTCGCAAGATACATTTCTAAATTTAAGGGCTATAATATAATATTGGTACATAACAAAGATGAGCAACGTGACAGCGCAATATCAGCATTTAAAAAAGAATTAAATGTTCAATTATTTACTCAATATAATACATCGGAAGTTAAGTTTAAAGAAATAAATTACAATAATAAATACACCATAGAATTAGACTCCGCTTTGAACGATAAAATTAAAAATGCTGTGATAGTACTAAGTAACAATGAAGTATTTGTTACTAATTTTGTTCGCTATCTGAACGGTTATACCCAAGCCAACAATAAGAGTTACACAAAAACATGTAGTATTGAACTATTTGGAATTAATGATTACACCCGTTATCAGGGGATAGATGCTGAGTACCTGCATAATTGTGAATTCAGGTGCTTTAGTCCCTTTTATGTAAATTACAATGATCCTGCAACACGAAAATTCATGACAAGTTTCAAACATCAATATGGCTTTGAACCTGGCAAGATGTCGAATTTTGGTTTTAATTTTGCGATGCTGGGATATGATTTGATGTATCAATTTGTTAAGAATAGCTACCGATACAGAAGTACTATGTGTGAATGCTCTTCAGTTATTTCATACAATGGTTTATTGACAAACTACACTTATTCTCGTGAAAGCCCGCAACAAGGCATGATGAATATAAAAATGAATATCATTAAGTATAATAAGGATTTTAGTATTGAATTGGAGAAGTAAGTGAATTTTGTTGAAACAATACTATAAAATGAACTATTCAACTCGAATATTATAGACACCATTAATAAGAATTTTTTTTGAAGCAAGTTGTTCTTTCAATTCAACATAATTATTGGATTTGCGACCTGTGCTAATTCTAACTTTTTTGAAGTAATAAATTGAATTGGCTTCTTTTTCATAAATAAATAAATATGAATCATTCTCTGAATTGATAATCGCAGCTTCAGGTACAGATAAAACTGAATCGATAGAAGCAAAAACTTCACCTTCTACAAATTGATTGCTAACTACATTTATATTATTAAAATTTGATATTACCGCATAACACTCTACAGATTTAGATTCAGGCATAATGCTTTTCCCCACAGCACTTATTGTAGCATTAAATTTCGTTGATTTATTTCCGTTTAAATAAAACGCTACCATTTGTCCGATTTTAATTTTGTTAATATTTTTCTCAAAAATGGAAAGTTTTAATTGGAATGATTTATCATCAATAATATCTGCAATATTTTGTTGAGGTTCAATATATTGACCAATAGTTGCATAAATATTGGAAACAAAACCATTCATCGGAGATCTTATGGTATATGAAGAATAAAATTCACCCTTTTCAATTTTTGAAACATCAAGTCCCATGCTTTCCAATTTAATTTTCAATGCCCTAAACTTAGCATTTTCAGAATAATAGTTACTTTCTGCATAAGTAAAATCTTTTTGGGTTGTAATATTTTCATTATACAATTCCTTAGCCCTCAGATAATCACTTTTTAACCTTGAAACAATAGCTGAAGACTCCGCAAAATCTTTTTGCAAGTCTACAAATCCATTACCTGAAACTTCAAACAATGCTGAACCCTTAGAAATGATTTGACCTGGTTTGGAATAAATTTTATCAATTATGCCAGGCAAGAGCATGCTAATTTGAGCTTGACCATCAGTAGCGGGAATAATATTTCCAGTGAAATAAACCACATCGGTAAATGGGTACATTATTGGCTCTCCTATTTCCATTTTTTCTGATTCAAATTGCACTTTTGAAATTTCGAGAAAATCTGAATCATTATCGGCGGCTTGTTCGGAAACATTATTGCAGGATAATAACAAACCAATAATGAGTAATAAAAATAAAATTTTTTTCATATTAAATGCATTTTACTTAGAAAAATAATTTAACTCTGAAACAGCTTGATTGTATTTATGTACATTATCAAAATGTTCCAATTGAATTTGAAAAGCAGTTTCATAGCTTACTACAAACTGAAAAAAATCTATTTCGCCCAATTGATATGATTTCAAAGCTGTGTTCTTTATCTCATTCATTAATGATTTTTCAAATGAATTGAAATTATCGAGCAATACTTTAAATTTCATCTGATCGCTATACAATTGGCTTAATCTATTATTTATTATGTTTCTTTCGTTTTCAATTAATAAATTTTTGGCATTAGCAGATATCTTGGCTGCATTTAATTTTGCCTTTGAACTTTCATAAAACAAGGGTACTGCGACACCAACTTGAAATCCGTAGTAATATTTACCCTTTTGGTAGTGATTAAATCCTATAAAATTATTTAACGAGAAATCAGGCAATCTTCTATTCTTTTCTACAGCAATAAGTGAAAAGAAATATTCATTTTCGCTATTCAAAAAATCAAAAATGGGCAAAGCGTTTGGTATTTCCAAAATGTTCGGCAACAGCTCTATTGAAATTGGAATATTAAAATCACCTTCATAGTTCATTAGAACTTTCAAACGCTTAAATGCATTATCATTATCAACATGTAACGAACTTAAATGAATTGATATTTGAGTTTTTTTGGCTTTTATATTCAATACTTCAAGCCGACTAACATCGCCTAATCTAGCTCGTCTGTCAGAATTAGATAGTAAAACATTATATAAACTATCCAATTCTTGATACACTATTTGCTTATTCAAAAGTATTTGATACTCGGAATATAAAATAGAAATATTTTTTATCAACTCGTTTTTCTCCATATTTAAATTTGCGTCGGCAATAGCAACTTCAATTTGTTTAGTTTTATGTTCAGCTGAATAAAGTGTTGGCATACTAAAATTTTGTTCCACGCCCCATACTTTTAATGGATATCCATTTGCTGCAATATTATTTTGGTCGGTTCCATAGCTTACAATAGTTTTATCGGGGTTAAAAGCAGTTTTTTTCAATACTAAACTTTCTTGCACTTTAAGCTTATAAGCAGCAATTTGCTTATTATGTAGCAAAGCAGTATCAATTACATCGTTTAATTTCATACTGTTATTTTGTCCAAAATGAGAGGCTGAAGTAATACAAATCAGAATCAGAGAAATAAATGTTTTGGAGCGAATAAACCGCAAAGGAAAAAATTTAATTTCCTTCACATTATAAAAGATTTCAAAGAGTAAAGGCAAAGCAATCATGGTTAGCATGGTTGAGGTAATGAGTCCACCAATTACTACGGTAGCAAGTGGTCGTTGAACTTCGGAACCCGCACCAGTTGAAATAGCCATGGGTAAAAAGCCCATGGCAGCTGCTCCAGCAGTGAGTAATACTGGTCGCAAGCGGTTTTTAGTGCCCGTGAGGATTAATTCACGAATATTTGTCATGCCCTGATGCTGTAACTCCTTTAAATGTTCAATAAGAACTATACCATTAAGCACAGCAATACCAAAGAGTGCGATAAAACCGATACCCGCGGAAACGCTAAAAGGCATTCCCCTAAAATAAAGTAAAAATACTCCACCCACGGTAGCTAAAGGAATTGCAGTAAAAATCATAACTGCATCTTTAAACGATTTGAATGCAAAATGCAAAAAAATGAAAATCAACAATAAGGCAATCGGCACAACAATCAATAAACGATTGGTAGCATTTTGTAAATTTTCAAATTGGCCCCCGTATTGAATATAATTGCCAGCTTTTAGTTTTATATTTTTATCAATTTTTTGTTGTATATCAACAATAACTGATTTTAAGTCGCGATTGCGAACATTAACACTAACAACAACCCTGCGATGTGCATTATCATGTGAAATTTTGGCAGGTCCTTGCGTATATTGAATATCAGCCAGCTCACTTAACGGAATAAGTTGTCCGGTTGAAACAGGTGCATGAAGTTGGCGAATATCGTCAATATCTGTTCTGTTTTGACTATCAAATCGCATCACCATATCAAATCGTTTTTCGCCCTCAAAAATCACACCTGCTGTTTTCCCTCCAAATGCAGCCGCTAAATATGTATTAAGAGTATTAATATCCACACCGTAATGGGCTATTTTGGTTCTATCGTATTTAACTTTAATTTGGGGCAAACCGGCAGTTTTCTCCATAATTATATCACTTGCACCCGGAACATCGCTAATAAGATTTTTTATTTCTAGTGCTTTTTGGTTGATATATTCGAGGTCTTCACCGAATATTTTTATGGCAATGTCAGATCGCACTCCTGTAATTAATTCATTGAATCGCATTTCTATGGGTTGTGTAAACTCATATTCAACTCCTGGAATTATTGAAAGTGCTTCTTTAAATTTATCGGCAAGTTCTTCTTTGTTAGAAGCAGTAGTCCATTTTTTCTTAGGTTTAAGCTTAATAATCATATCAATTTCCTCCATCGACATGGGATCGGTGGGTACTTCAGCAGCTCCGATGCGGGAAACAATTTGATCTACTTCATTGGGGAATTTTTCAATTAATATGTTCTCCATTTTGGTAGTCATTTCTACCGTTTTTGTGAGCGAAGTTCCTGTTTTTAAAACAGGTTGAATCACAAAATCTCCTTCATCGAGTGTAGGAACAAATTCGCCCCCAATACGTGTAAAAACATATCCTGTAAGAATTAGCGAAACAATTGCTGTACCAAGCACTATGCGTTTATGACCACATGCCCATTTAATAACAGGGTAATACGATTGATGAAATTTGAGCATCAACCAATCAGAAAAATTTTGTTTATTGCTTTTGTTTGGTTTTAAGAAAAGTGAAGCAGCTACTGGCAGCCATGTAAATCCTAATATCATTGCACCCAGTATGGCAAAAGAAAATGACAAAGCCATTGGGCGAAACATTTTTCCTTCAACACCGCTTAAAGACAAAATGGGAATGAAAACAATAAGAATAATTATCTGTCCAAAAATGGCAGAATTCATCATTCTTGAAGCTCCGGATATTGAAATCTTATCCATTAATGATTGGCGGTCGCCACCTTGAAGTATGAGAATTTCATCTTTTTGCAAAGCCATTTTTATAGCAATAAATTCTACAATAATTACAGCGCCATCAATGATTATTCCAAAATCAAGTGCTCCTAAACTCATTAAATTAGCATCGATACCAAAAATGAACATCATTCCAATAGTAAACAATAACGCCAAAGGTATCATAGATGCAATAACCAGTGCCGATCGAAAGTTTCCTAAAAGTAAAATAATGATTAAAAGCACTATTATAGCGCCAAGAAATAGATTTTCAATTACGGTAAACGAAGTTTTAGAAATCAGTTCGCTTCTTTCGAGGATAGGATTTATAAATATACCCTCAGGCAAATTTTTCTGAATTTCCTTTACCCTTGCTTTTACTTCATTAATAACATTTTTAGAATTGGCATTTTTTAACATCATAATTTGACCCAACACTGTTTCGCCCTTTCCATTAGCAGTAATAGCGCCAAAACGATTGGCATAACCAAATCTAACATTAGCCAAATCTTTTATAAGAATTGGCGTGCCCGCATTATTCTTAACCAAAATGTTTTCAATATCTTCTAAAGACCTTGCTTGTCCATCGCCCCTTATAAAATAACTTTGATTTGTTTTTTCGATATAGGAACCACCCGAAATACTATTATTGTTTTCGAGTGCATTAAAGACCTCCAGTAAACTTATATTGAGACTTTTAATTCGAGAAGGCAGGACAGAAACCTCATATTGTTTTAAAAACCCACCCCAACTATTTATTTCCACTACACCATTTATACCCGATAATCTTCTTTTAACCATCCAGTCCTGAATAGTTCTTAAATCCATTGGAGTGTATTTCGCTCTATATTCAGGCTTAATATCAATAATGTACTGATAAATTTCGCCTAAACCGGTTGTAATAGGACCCATTTCTGGTGAACCATATGCCTCAGGGATGTTAGCAGAGGCAGTTTTAATTTTTTCAGCAATAAGCTGCCTAGGCAAATATGTTCCCATTTTTTCAGAAAAAACTACAGTAACTACAGAAATACCAAATTTAGATATGGAACGAATTTCCTTGACGCCAGGCAAATTGGCCATCTCCATTTCCACGGGTGTAGTAATAAACTGTTCAATTTCTTGGGTAGATAAATTTCCGGAAGTGGTAATTACTTGAATCTGATTATTTGTTATATCGGGCACTGCTCCCACTGAAATATTGATAACAGCATATATTCCAAATGCCGCAATAGTTAGGGTAAAAAGAATAATTATCAGCTTGTTTTTTACACTAAAATCAATTATTCTTTCTAACATATTATCATAATTGTTATTATTTAGACATTGACTTTTTTAAATATTCCTCTATATCATGGTATATTTGTATTACAACAAGGTTTGAAGAATTAAAATCAATGTAAAATTAATAAATAATTTGCATTCTGTTTAAATTAATTACAGTTATTAAAGATAATTAATGAAATTTATTTTTCAACATCATTTTTACAGAAAACCAACCTAGAATAATAATAATTATAGTGATTATAGTCCAAAGCCACAATTTACTTATAAAAAGGGGATTCACTTCTTTAACTTTAGCCTTTCCAATGAATAATTCTTCTTTTAATTGTAATACTTTTGGATTGGACGGTATTTTATCAACAAAATAATCTATTTCATAATTGGGTTTTTGTGGAGTATGATTACCATAAATCATAAAATACTGTGCCTCTTCAGTAAAACGGACAAAAAGTTCATGCACCACACCTCTAACAATAATAGAATCAAATTTTAATGCTTGATTATCAAAATTATTAATGAGAATTCTCAATTTTTGAACAGTTCTGCTATCAAAACTAAAATTATTATCTTCAAATGAATTAATAATTCCTGACGACAAGGTGCTATAATTAAAAATCCATCCCTTTTCAGTTTTAACACTATCAGCAAGATATTGAATGCTAATAGGTCGGTAATAGTCAAAGCGATCCCTAACACTTATTTGAATGCTACTTATAGGAACAGGCATTGCAAATTCTATAACTATTTCGCTAAGTTTTTCTTTTTTATCATCTTTAACATCTATTTTACTTATTTTATAATCGTAATAAACAGCATTATTAATTGTATTACGAATTATAGCAGCTTTCAAAAGTTTGGGTTTATTAGAACTTTTAAAACTTAATCGAACATAAGGAAAATTAGCGTCAGGAAATATCAATTTGGTGAAATGAAAATCGAGATTTTCGTTCTTAATAGAAAGAATTCTATAATTCTCTATAATAGAAAACCACTCGAGGTTATTCATACTGCCCTCAAGATGTACATTCCAATCAAAATTCTCTGACTCAAAATGAAGTAAAATTTCATTAATGGTTTTCTTTTCAGGGATACTAAATGTATAATAGTAAGTACCTTTTTTATAGGCAGAATTAATTAGAGAAAAAGCAATCTCTTGGCTCAAAAATGATTCGGATGTTAATCGAATCAAATAAGGTGCTTCAATCGTATCTTTTTTTTCATTTACTCCAAAAATTCGGATATCAGAAAAATCCTGTGATACTTTTCCAAAAATATCAACTGGTAAAATAATTTTATGCCACTGATCAGAAACACCAACAATTTCGCGTTTATATCTATAATTGCTTATTTGAGCATTGGCAAATAGGCAAATAAAAATAAAAAAGAATGATATGCTAGTTATTAGCTTCATTTGAGATATGATTTTTAAATTTATTATATAAAAATGAAATTATTAAAAGAAGTACGCCCAGTGAAACAAAAACAATAGTTTTGGAAATAGTATTTAAATGTGAGATATCGTAAAAGAATAGCTTAATAAGTGTAATTCCGAACAATGAAATCGCAAAAATTCTCAAATACTTTTTACCTTTCCATATTCCAATAATTATAAGTAGCAGCGAATAAATCCCCCATAAAACACTTATGCCTAACTTGTATGATTGCGTTGTGTCGAAAATACTCATCCAATTGACTAATTCATTGCTCGCAACTAACAATATAGAAAAATACATAAATATATCGAATACCATTCTTAAATTTAACCTCATCAAATCTTGTTGCAAATTTTTATAAATGGCTATAAACGCAATAAGAACAAATGATAATGATACATATCTTATTAATACGTTAAAAACATCTCTATCGTAATATTGTGATAAAGTTTGATTGACATAACTATCGCGCAATTCACCGATAATAAATAGACCTTGAGTATAGAAAATAAGCAATGCAATAACAATAAGTCCAAGATTTACTATAGTCAATACACCATTTTTAATTCTCTTAATATTTACAAAAACCAGTATTGATAAAAAGAATAGTGAATAATTGATAATCCATAAAGATTTAAAATTGTTCAGATCATCATTCCAATATATGAAAGGATAATCAGGATTTTCGGAAGTTATGGTAAGCGCTGAATCGGTATATAATTGATTCCAATATGTTGAAATTTCGATGCGAAAAATATAATATAAAGTAAAAATGAAAATAGCAGTAACAAGAAATGAAATAACCTTATAAAAACCACTTAATGATTGCTCTGAAATAACATATTTCTTGTTAGAATTTACAACATTAATAAATCCAAATGCAACTATAAACATTAGAGAGCTAAGGAAATTACTATTGAATACAGGAATTAATCTTGTTTCGGGCAATAGAGGCACATAACTAGCATAAGCAACATACCAATCATGCAAAATACTAAGAAATGATAATATGATTAAAGGAAGAGAAAGCTTTTCGTAAAACGGTACTTTCTTTGTTCTACCAATCCAAAATAACAGAGCTGCTTCGAAAGCCCACAGTAAAGTAACCCAGTTTCCATTTAGCTGTATGGGTATTGCAGCGGTTATGAAAACAAGTACCATACTAGTAACCAGGAAAAATAAATTCTTATCGGCAAGTTTTTGACGGTAAATAATAGCACTTACAATGAAATGAATGATTGCGTTACCTAGCGCAAATAATCCAAGCAACTGACTTCCTATTTGATGATGAACTAGTGTGAAATAACCTAGTCCGAAAAACACTAAAGAATTGGCAATGATGATAAAGATGTCGTCTATTACAAACTTTTCTTTATGAATTAACTTATATGCTAAAAATGAAATATAAAATAAAATAAAAAATGCAGACATGAAAAATAATGACATATTGAAGTGTTGTGCTATATCGTAATTTGAAATTACCCATGATAAGTAAATCAGCCAGGTGAAACCAAAAGAGGCATAAGATAAAGACTTCCAATATTTTTTTAAAGCAATAACAAGTATTCCGGTATTGATAATTAGCATGTAACTAAAAAGGATTCGGACATTACCGGAACCCTCGCTCAATAAAAAAGGTACTGCATAAGCGCCAACCAAAGCAATGTGCGCAATAATTACTTTATTGTAATTTAAGGCAGCAATAACTGTAAATATCGTAAATATGAGCATTAGTATAAAGGCGAAAGACTGCGGAATAAACCCATACAAACTATAAGCTAAATAAGTAACAAAATACATTATTGATATTGCACCGCTAACCAAAACGGCACTATAGCTTTCGTATTTATTTTTAAGCTTCATACCAAAAACAAGTAGTCCGATGCCAAACAGATAAGCGAGAATTATTCGCGTTAATGGGCTAACTAGATCATTTTCGATGGAATATTTAGCGCCAATAGCAACGCCAATTATCGTTATAGCAATACCTATTTTATTGATTAAGTTTTCACCAATAAATTTTTCAAGGTCTGATTTCGCCTTTGGTGCATTGTTAATTGACGGTTCTGTCTTTTGAATCACTTCGGGTTTTTCAGTTATCGAAATAGAAACGTCTGGTCTCAACTCAATATTTTCAGTTATCTTAGGTTCTGAGGTTTTAAGATTGTTTATTTCAAATTGTAAACTATTAATTTCTTTAGAAAAATCTTCTTGTCTTTTTAATAAATTTTCTAACTTTTCAAAGAGTTTATTTAGTTCTTCGTTATTGATTGCCATATATACTAAGTTTTCAAATGCAGGATCAATGAATTTAAATATGTCTTTTTATGATATCAATTAATGCATCAGATTTTAGGGGTTTGCTAATATAGTCAATGCATCCAGATTGTAATGCTTTGTTTTTATCAGATGGGCTGGCATAAGCTGTTTGAGCAATAATTTTAGCATTCGAATTATTTGATAATATTTTTTCGATGGCATCATATCCAGACATATCAGGCAAACCAATATCCATTAAAATAAGATCAGGCTTCTCAGATAAATATAATCGAATTGCTTCTGAACCCTTTTTAGCGAAAAGAAGATTAAATCCTATATTATCAAGTATTTCATTTAATAACACTCTATTGAACTCATCATCTTCAACAACTAATATTGTTTTATTTTGAAAAGAAGCCTCCATAGGTATATTTAATGAAGGTATAACAGTTTTTTTGCCCTCCAATTCAGTAGCTGTATGTATGGTAAAATAAAAAATAGAACCTATTCCTACTTCAGATTGTAACCAAATATTGCCCCCTAATAAATTTACGAGAGCTTTAGAAATAGTTAATCCTAAACCATTACCAGCAGAAACTAATTTCACATCATTTTGCACTTGCATAAAACGATCAAATATTTTTTCATACTTGCTTTCGGGTATTCCAATACCGGTATCAGATACAAAGAATTCAACTTGGTTTTCTGTTACCCTACTAATTCCAAATTCAACCTTCCCCTGCATAGTAAATTTCAAAGCATTATTAAGAAGATTATTAAAAATTTGGGCTAATCGGCTTTTATCTGAAGTAATATTTAATTCAGCAATCCAATCAGGTATAGATAAAGAAAGCAGTATATTTTGCTTGCCCAATTTCTTTTTTTGCTGATTATATATGAGTTCTAATTCATTTAAGACCTCTAATATGTTTACACGCTCATTATTTATTTTAAGTAAGCCTGCTTCAATCTTGGCTACATCGAGAATATCGTCAATTATTACGAGCAAATCAGTACAGCTTTGATTAATTATAGAAATAAATTTTTCAGTTTTTTCTTTATCATTTATATATTTAGGAAGAATACCGGCAAAACCCATGATTGAATTCATTGGGGTACGAATTTCGTGACTCATATTATGAAGGAAAGCAGATTTGAGTCGGTCACTTTCCTCAGCTTTTTCTTTGGCTATTGTTAAATCTTTTATAAGAATTATTCTTTCTGAAATTTTCCAAACGCTATCCATTAGCAATGAAAGCTGTCTGATATCAGCATTATCGTAATCTTGAGATTTATTTGCGACACCGGCAACAGCAACAATTTTACTATCGATAAAAACTGGAATCGTGAGAAATTTTTCAAGTTTAACATGTCCTTGAGGCGTACCTTTTTTATGAGTATTTTCTTTCTGATAATCATTAATTATAAAAGGTTTTCGTTGGCGTACAGCTTCGCCCCAACAGCCTGTATTATCTAAATCATATATAGTTTGAGGGTGCATTACGGCGCACTCTTTCATTACATCTTTAGACCAGGTATTTAAACTAAATTGTTTATTATCTTCATTGTAAAAATATATGTAACCAATCTTACTATTGGTTAGTTTTATTGCTTCATGCAAAGCAAAATCTAAAAGTTCTTGTACAGAATTCGTTTGATATTGGGAAATTTTTAATAAACTTTCTAATCTATTATTGTTTAATTCTATCTCATGATTTTGAAATATAATTCTCTTCTCGTTTTCTTCAGCTCTTACTTTAGCAGTTAAAAGCTCATCATTGGTTTGTCGCAACTCTTCAGTTAAAGCCTCATATTCATCATTTTTTTGAATTATCTGGTCTTCAAATTTTTTCCGTTCGGAAATATCTCTTGTAACAGATAAAATGTGAGGTATGTTATCAATCTCTATAATTTTAGCCGACATAATAGACGGGATAAGAGCTCCGTTTTTAGTTCGAAAAATGGTTTCTAAATT
>JAIFLP010000085.1 GCA_020049015.1 Bacteroidota bacterium
TGAAGAGATTGGCGAGGAAATTGGCTTATCAAGAGAACGGACCCGACAAATTAAAGAAAATGCATTGCGAAGGCTGCAGAAAAATTCTAGAAACAAGCTACTCAAGTCGTATCTTGGATAAAATAAAAAAACCACTTCATGTGGTTTTTTTATTTATAAGGGTATGATTCTCATAATGTGTATCAATAAAAAATAACTCATGTTTAACTTAAAAAATGTATTATGAAAAAAAGATTATTAGTTATTGTATCAGCTGCAATTATTCTAAGTGCCGTATCTTGTAAAAAAGACAGTGAAAACCTTAGTGAGATAGCAGAAAAAGAAGCCACCATAAATGGCTTGTTTAACGATGTGCAAAATGATATGGATGAAACCATAGAAGAAAAAGAAACAAGCGGTTATGCGGTTCTTAAAAGCTTATCGGCCGAAAACCAACGAGTGATAACTGTTACACAGGGAGCAGGCGACTCAACTACATTTCCAAAAACATTAAAAATTGAATACAGCAATTACACTAGTCCAGAGGGCAGAATAAAAAATGGCAGTATTACTTTTACCATTACTGGCAAGTATCGTAACACGGGTACAGTTATTACTACTTCATTTGAGAATTTTAGTATAGATGGTAATAAAATAGAAGGTACTAAAACGGTTACCAATACTGGAAATTATGAATACACAGTTGTTATAGCTAATGGAAAAATAACTTTTGCAGATGGGGGCATCTATACCCGCACCTCCACCAGAACAAGAAAATGGATTGCAGGATATGATACCCCAAGATATATTTGGGATGATCAATATGAAATAATGGGTTCTGCTACAGGTGTTAATACAGCTGGAGATAATTATAACCATACTATATCTGAAGCTCTTCTCATTAAACTTAACTGCGCATGGGTAAGCAAAGGTAAGATAAATTTACAAGCTGGAATTCGCTCAGGTAGCATTAATTATGGAATGGGAGATTGCGATAATCAAGCTGTAGCAACTGTTAATGGAAAAGATTACAATATAACTTTGCGAGGAAGAAACAGGCTTAATAATTAAAAAAAAAAGCTGGACAATGTCCAGCTTTTTTTTTATCCTGCTACCCTAAGCAAGTTTATTTTTGATTTTTCAAATTTGCTTTTAGCGTAATCGATAGTGATATGAAATTTTTTAGCATTAGCAGAAGATGGCATCTCAAACATAGCATCAAGCATAATTGCTTCACAAATGGATCTAAGTCCTCTAGCACCTAATTTAAACTCCATTGATTTATCAACAATATACTCCAAAACATTATCATCAATCTTCAATTCTATTTTATCGAGTTCAAACAATTTGGTATACTGCTTAATCAGTGCATCTTTTGGTTCAGTAAGAATGCGCAATAAAGTTTCCTTATCAAGAGGGTTTAAATGAGTAACAACAGGTAAACGACCAATAATTTCGGGAATTAAACCGAAAGAACGTAAATCGAGAGGTGAAATAAATTCCAGCAAGTTATTTCGGATCATGTCATTTCTATTCTTTGAAGCGCCATAACCCACAGTTTTGGTATTTAATCTGATGGCTATTTTTCTTTCGATACCCTCAAAGGCACCTCCACAAACAAAAAGAATATTTTTTGTGTTCACGGCAATCATTTTCTGATCGGGATGTTTTCTTCCACCCTGAGGAGGAACATTCACTACTGAACCCTCAAGGAGTTTTAAAAGCGCTTGCTGAACGCCTTCACCTGAAACATCGCGGGTAATAGAAGGATTATCGCCTTTGCGGGCTATTTTATCAATTTCATCAATAAATACAATACCTCTTTCAGCTGCATCTACATTATAATCGGCAGCCTGAAGCAATCGAGTAAGAATGCTTTCAACATCTTCACCCACGTATCCAGCTTCGGTAAGAACTGTTGCATCAACAATAGCAAAAGGAACATGCAACAATTTTGCAACCGTTCGGGCAAGTAAAGTTTTACCTGTTCCTGTTTCGCCTACCAGTAGTATATTTGATTTTTCGATATCAATATCGTCTTTATCTCTTTTTCCTGCATGCAATAATCGTTTATAATGATTATATACAGCAACAGCTACCGTTTTTTTTGCATCTTCCTGACCTACAACATAAGTATCCAAAAAAACCTTAATATCGAGAGGCTTCATTAATTTGAGATTGGCCAACTCAGAATTATTGTTCTTACTGCCCAATTCGGTATTCAACAAATTACCTGCATGCTTTACACATTCGTCACATATATTTGCATCGGTACCTGTAATAAGGAGTTGAACCTGTTTTTTGGACCTACCACAAAAGGAGCATTTATCAGATATTTTACTAGGCATTTTTATTTCTAAATAATATTTCGTCAATCATTCCATATTCTTTTGCTTCTTCTGCGGTCATCCAATAATCGCGATCGGCATCTTTTTCTATTTTTTTAATATTCTGACCGCTATGATCTGCAAGAATTTCGTACAATTCCTTTTTCAATTTTTGGATTTCCTTAACCGTTATTTCCATATCAGTTGCCTGTCCCTGAGCACCCCCCATAGGTTGATGTATCATTACACGTGCATGTTTTAGAGCAGAACGTTTTCCTTTGGTACCAGCGGTTAGCAATACAGCACCCATTGAAGCAGCCATGCCTGTGCAAATAGTTGCAACATCAGAAGTTATATATTGCATGGTGTCATAAATTCCTAAACCGGCATAAACCAAGCCCCCAGGTGTATTGAAATAAATCTGTATATCTTTAGAAGGATCTGTAGATTCCAAGAATAATAATTGAGCCTGTATAATATTGGCAACATAATCATCAATAGGCAATCCGAGAAAAATAATCCGATCCATCATCAAGCGCGAGAATACGTCCATGGTAGCAATATTCAACTGACGTTCTTCAATAATGGTGGGAGAAATGTAACTATCGTGAGCCGATTGATACCTATGTAAGTTCAAACTGCTGATACCCATGTGCCCTAGAGCATATTTTTTAAATTCGTTACCGATATTATTCATACTATTATATATTATTAAATAACACTACTCATTCACAAATGTTTTAAAAGAGCAAATTAATAAATTATTTTGATTCTTCAAATAATTTGTTAAAATCCTCCATACTATGTTCTTTAGTGTTAAGTTTCACCTGATCTTTGATCCAAAGGGTAAGTTTTTCTTCCACTACAGAATCAATCATGCGCCTCACATCCTCTTGTTTTGCAAGCATTCTTTCAACATACGAACCCAACTGCTCATCGGTAATATTATATAACCCATACTGTTTAAACTGTTGGCGGGCAACTTTTAGTGCAAATGCATTAACATCTTGCTCTTCAACCTTTAAGTCACCATCTTTAATAAACTTTGCTTTTATTACCTGCCATTGCAAACCTTTTTCAAAAGCTGGATACTCCTTATCTACCTGCTCTTTTGTTAACTTTTCTTCGTTAGTAAACATTAACCAACGCTCCATAAAGTCGCGAGAGAATTTAACATTGGCTTTAGACAAGTAATAATCTTTATAATCGAGCATGAATTTGTAATCACTTTCACGATTATAATCACCTTCGATCATTTCTTTTACTTTAGTCTTAAATTGTTCTTCGGTAGTAACCTCTTCGCCAAAAACAGCATTATACAAATCAGTATCAAGCTTGGCTTTAGCAAAAGTTGAAATTGACTTAATGCGAACAAGGAAATAAGGATCAATAGCATCTACCTCATCATGTTTAACCTTAAGAATATGAGCTACTTCATAATTGTTAGGATAAGCCTTCATAAGGTTTACGACCACGTCATCACCCACTTTTTTTGCTTTAAAAGCAGAGATACTTTCTTCGTCTTTAACTACATCTAGGGATAAAGTAACATCGTTAGAAACAATATCATTTTCAGTAATCACACCGTTTTTATCACATTTGATAACATCGGCTTTAATCATTTCAGAACCTTCAATTACCTCAGCATCAGAATATTTACCATATCTTTTTGCAAAGCCTTCAATATAATTATCCAAAACTGCATCATCAATCTTAATTTTATGATAGTCTATTTTATCTTTTTCAGAAACAGCAATTTCGGTAGTAGGGTAATATCCAATTTCGAAAGAGAATTCGAAGTTGGTATCTTTATCAAAATCAATATTTTTCTGACCTTGAGCATAAGGAATAGGTTCACCTATAATTTGAATATTCTCATCGGTAAGGTATTTATTTAGAGACTCAGAAACCATTTTATTTATTTCATCGAGGAGAATTGGCTTTCTGTACATTTTATTGATTAAGCCTTCGGGAACCTTTCCAGGACGGAAACCATCAATAACTGCCTTTTTTCGATAATCTTTAAGAGCTTTGGCTACATTTGGCTCAACATCTTCTTTGGCAAGGGTTAAAGTTAGAACTGCATTTAAATCTGACAGATTGCTTTTACTAATATTCATCTTAAAATTATTTATTATATAACACATCCATACAAAAACCGCCCTAACTTATTGTTAATAAGCATTGGGCGGTTTTCGTGCGGATGAAGGGACTCGAACCCCCACGCCCTGCGGCACCAGATCCTAAGTCTGGCTCGGCTACCAATTACGACACATCCGCTAAAAAAAGTACGCAAAGATAGTATTTTTTTTATTTATGCTGGACATTGTATTAATTTTAATATCAAAAAATATATTTTATTGAATTATGCTCTCAAAACGCAGCATTTGCTTATTATCTTTTATTAAATAGCTTTAAATTCCTCAATAAATTGCTGGGGTGTACAATTTTTAATACGTCGGAATTGCTTATAAAAGTTAGAAAGGTGATTATAACCAGATTGATAACAAACCTCGGATATAGATATTCTCTTCTCTATTAATAATTTACAGGCATTTCCTATACGCAATTCATTCACAAAGTCAGAAAATGTTTTCAACGTGCGACTTTTAAAATATCGGCAAAAAGCAGCCTCATTCATATTGGCCAAAGCAGCGACTTCGCTGAGTTTAATATCACGACTATAATTTGTGATTATAAATTTATATACTTTATCAATCCTATCGTTATCGGCTTTACTAAAGTGCAAGCTAAAAACCTGACTACTCAGAAAAGTATATTCCTGCGAAAGAGATAATAGGTTTAATAACTCAAGAAGAACAAGAATTCCGGACATTCCGCCAGTGTTATCAATCCTTAACATTAATTGTTCGGCTTTTTCTTTAGTAACACCATTAAATAACAAGCCCCTTGATGCTTTTTGAAATAATTGTCTAACCGCAGCCATTTCAGGACTTTGCAAAAACGCCTCACCTAAAAAATGGCTTGAAAACTTTATAACCAATGATTTTGCCATCAATCCAGGGATTCCTTCGTAATATTTTTTGTCACTCATCCATACATGAGGTAAATTAGGACCAATAATAGCCAGGGCACCGCTTGAAAAAGGCATCACCGCATCGCCGGCGAAAAGAGTACCAAAGCCATCAATTATAAGAATGATTTCTATTTCAGGATGAAAATGCCACGGGGATATAAAGTAAGGTACTTCATTTCTTTCAATTTGAAATGAAGCAGCTGGATTTTTACCTACTTTTTCAAGAATTGCCTGCATATTTGCAAATATAGTGGAAAACATGGTAAATATTTTAGAATAACATACATTGAATTAATTTATATTTACACTCTAATAATATTTTTATTTTAAACTTACATTAATATAAAAAATATTAAGATTTTATAAAAAATAGCTATCTTTCCTGAAAGAACCGAATAGATGCGTGTATTAAAGAATTTATTATTAAAATTTAAATATTTATGAAATTAAGATTAAGTAAGTTATTATTTTTCGCCATTTTGACCGCCTCTCTTTTCTCTGCTTGTGGTGATAACAAAGAATATGTTCTGACTTCTGAAAATCAAAAGATTAAAGTTGTAGTCAAACAAAGGGAGGGTCAATTGTATTACTCCTTGTTTAACAACAATATATTAGTTATTGAACCTTCATTACTGGGAATAAAAACCGATGCAGGCTC